>DATGJV010000001.1:0-6906 GCA_035295005.1 Ktedonobacteraceae bacterium
TAGACCATTGTAATCAGGGACCTGTAAGGCAAAATGGTGCGTGCCGCCGATGCCCGGATGGCCCTTCGGCGCATGGGGCCACTCAAAGAAGGTAACTGCTGTGCCGGGATGTCCTACCTCGTCGCCAAAATACAGGTGATAGGTGTCCGGGGCATCAAAGTTGACCGTTTTCTTGACAAAACGAAGCCCAGGCACCTGTGTATAGAAATCCAGTGTGCGCTGCGCGTTCGCGCACACAATGGTAATATGGTGTAAGCCCAGTATGTCCATCGAAGTTGACATAACACCTCCCTTAAATAAAAAGTTTGCTGGAGAAGCCGTTTTCTTTTATTCTCTATTGTATATTGTACAACGATGCAGGTTCTACGGAATATTCCATTTATACCAGTGCAACATGCACACGTCGTGGCTTTCAGTGTACAAAGAAGCTGCAAAAAACGTGTAATATGTTAGTGAGAAGGATATTGAGAGGACAGGCTTATGCCAGAGAAATTACGTTTCGCCATAGTTGGCTGCGGGGTGATCGGCCCGACGCACGCGGAGGCAATTAACAGCTTGCCGGACGCGGAGCTGGTCGCGGTCTGCGATATTCTTCCTGAACGGGCGAAAACACTGGCCGGTAGCTATGGTGCAAGCGCCTATACCAGTCTGGATGAGATGCTGGCGCGTGAAAAGCTGGATGTTGTCACTATCTGTACTCCGAGCGGCACGCATGGTGAGTATGCTTGCAAAGTCATGCTCACCGGACGGCATGTGATTGTCGAGAAGCCTATGGAGGTAACGCTGGCGGCGATTGACGAGATGCTGCGCGTGCAGAGGGAGACGGGAGTGAAGCTGGCAGTGATTAGCCAACACCGTTTTGACCCGGCTTCACAACGGGTTCATAAGTTGATCGGGGAAAAAGCTTTCGGCAAGCTGGTAATGGGCAATGCCTTTATCCCGTGGTGGCGCTCGCAAGCGTACTATGATAGCGGCGCGTGGCGCGGCACCTGGCAGCTTGACGGCGGTGGGGTATTGATGAACCAGTCCATTCATTCGATAGACCTGTTGCAATGGTTCATGGGGCCGGTCAAAAGCATATCTGCGTATACTGATACGCTTGTGCATCGCATGGAAACGGAGGATGTAGCGGTTGCCGTGCTGCGTTTCGCTAACGGTGCGCTCGGCACCATCGCCGCAACCACGGGTGCATACCCCGGTGTGACTACTCGCGTTGAGGTATTTGGCGATAGAGGTTCGGCAATCATAGAAGATGACGACCTGGGCTATCTCCACCTTGCTCGCGACGACAAAGAAGAGGCCGGTGCATACGGAGCGAACATGAAAATGACCGCGAACAAGGAGGCCGATAAAGGCGGCGCGACCGCGCAAAATCCAGCCGCGCTTTCCTATAAAGGTCATGCACTGCAAATTGCCGATATGATACGCGCTATTCGCGAGGACGGCACGCCGCTCGTGGATGGCTACGCTGCACGGCGTCCCGTAGAAATTATCCTGGGCATCTACGAATCTGCCCGTACACACAGAGAGGTACTGCTTTCATGATTCGTCTCTCAGCCTTTGCCGACGAAATTTCATCAGACCTTGATGAACAGATAGCCGTTCTCCAGAGCGAAAACATTCATTTTCTCGAATTGCGTGGTGCCTGGGGCGTCAACGTGCTTGATTTTACCGATGAGCAGGTGGCGCGTATCCAGTCTACGCTGGATGCGCATGGCATCGGAGTCTCTTCCATTGGTTCGCCCATCGGCAAAGTTCCCATAGATAGCTCCTTCGCGGAACATATGCAGCGTTTTGGGCGTGCGATAAAGCTAGCGCACATCTTCCAGACGCCCTATATTCGTATTTTCTCTTTCTATCCGCCTACTTCCAGGACAACTGCGACCGCACTGTCCGAGTGGCGCGATGAAGTACGCTGGCGGCTGCGTGCGTTGACCGTGCGTGCAAGAGAAGAGGGGATTACGCTCCTGCACGAAAACGAGAAAGATATCTATGGCGAGACCATCGCTCGCTGCGTTGACATCCTGCACAGCGTCAACGATGAGCATTTCCGCGCCATTCTCGACCCGGCGAACTTCATTCAATGCGGGCAAATTCCCTATCCCGATGCCTACGAAACGCTTCGTCCCTGGTTGCGCTACATGCATGTCAAGGATGCGCTGCCCGACGGCACGGTCGTAGCGGCGGGTGAAGGCGCGACTAACTGGCCCGCGCTCTTGCAACGTCTGCGTGCCGATGGCTACGATGGTTTCTTCTCGCTCGAACCCCACCTTGCCGCCGCCGGTCAATTTCAAGGGTTCAGTGGCCCCGCTCTGTTCCGTAAGGCATCACAGGCGTTGCAAGGGATGCTGCGCGAGATGGGATGGGAATATGCGTAATTACATTTTCCCTTTGTACGGATAATGCATCGTCTTATCACCCTCCCAATTCTCGCGCAGACCGGGCGCGGCAAGGTCCCAGTCGGGACGCACCCTGCGGAAGATGTCACGCAGGTCTTGCCAGAGGTCGGCGGTGGAAGGACGACCCCAGAACCAGTAGCCGTTGTAGATTTTGTAGATGACGAGGCCCGGCTCCAGCACAAGCGTATGGGGAATCATGGGGTTGTGAAACGGGTCGGTGTACTCTTGAATATCCAGGTCCTGTTGTACCTTACGACCGGAGTCCGAAAGAAATGTCCACTGCGCCCCTACAGCTGAGCGAAACTCGTTGCTTTCGAGAATGTTATCGGTGGAAATAGTGACAATTTGTGTGTAGGCAACGGCTATTTTGGGATAGAAGGCCGCCAGATCAAGGTGCTGCTGGTGGTCTTTCGGGCAATAGTGGCCCCGCGAGAGCAACAAGATCATCGGGTCAATGCCCTGTAGCTCGCTAAGTTTGCGCCTTGTCTTTGTATGGTCGGTCAACTCATAGTCTGGAAAACGAGCGCCGGGAACAATATCTGAACGCATGGTATGGGTTCTCCCTGTCTTTTCACTATCAGGTTCTTTATGGGTGATAACAGCGCATCAACACGCTTTCATCCCTGTTGGCTCCGTGTCTTGTGGCGAGAAATAGGTTAGTATGCAGCCTGTCTTGAAAAGGACTTAAACTACTTGTAAGGCGGTTTCAAACATGTTATCATCTTTATATCAAGAGGGAAAGGGTGTTCAGGAGTTTGGCAGAACAACAGTATGATAGTTCTTTCAAAGAGTTTATACACGAGCAAATAGCAGAGATATTGGCCCCTTTATTGGAAGGGGTAGTACATTCAAAAGATATCGTGTTTGAGCAAGAGTTGACGGTCGAGGTTTTGCGACCGACAATGAGAGCTGATAAAGTCTTCAGAGCGCGTTATCTTGGTCAACCACACATATTTCATCTGGAATATCAGTCTGGTAGCGATGCTGAGATAGTGTACAGAGTGCTGGTTTACAATGCCGGTATTCTGTGGGATTACCACCTACCAGTTATTTCAGTTATTATTTACCTGTTTCGGACAATAGTACCAGTACCACCATTGCAAGTGATGAGCGGTGAAGATAGCCTGATAAACTTTAAATACTATGTTTTACCGCTCTGGGAGTTGGACGCGGAACGGTATGTGCGAGATCATATTGTCAGCATGTACCCGTTATTGCCAGCAATGCAAGGCGCAAGTGCGGAGTTGCTTTCTCGGGCAATACAGGAGCTGGCGGATTACTATAAATATGACGAGTCCAGATTGGCGAGACAGCTTGTCTGGTTAGGCATATTGTTACGTAGAGCTGATACAGTAGCGCCGCTAGACAAAGCGAAAGTAGAGGAGCGATTGACCATGTACGAGCGTTTATGGGAAGAAGACCCCAAAATTCAGAAATATCTGGCCGACAAAAGCGAAGAGCGGATGAGGCAAGGACTGAGACAAGGACTAGAGCAGGGACTGGAGCAAGGAAGAACTCAGGGAGAAATACTTGCTTCACAGAGGCTCGTGGTAGAATATGTCCAGCTTCGTTTCCCTGCGATAGCTGTATTGGCGCAACAGAAGGTAACACAGATCAAGCGGGTGGACGAACTTGAAAAGCTTTTCAGGTTGACGATTAGTGCCCCTGATGAGGCTACTGCTCGCTGGGTTATTGATAATTATGCTGCTTGAAGAGGTGAATAGTTATGCTTCCGTGGTCAATAGAGTTTCGTGGCCGTTTCGATGAGGTTGCGTTTGAAAGCGAAGTCCTGAAGGGGAACCGGTTGGGTGACCCATATGTACGCCCGTTGTGGGTATATCTGCCGCCTGGGTATGACGACGAGGCACGGCGTTATCCCAGCGTGTATATGATACAGGGTCTGACGGGCCAGCTTGATATGTGGCGCAACCGTTCGGCATTCAGAAAAACCTTTCCCGAACTTGCTGATGAGCTATTCGCACACGGTGAAGCTCCCCCGTGTATTATAGTATGGGTGGATTGCTGGACTTCACTTGGTGGTAGTCAGTATCTGGATTCGCCCGCCACGGGTCGCTATCATACCTATCTATGCGATGAAATTGTTCCCTGGGTGGATGCTCATTATCGCACGCTGGCGAAAAGCGACCATCGCGGAATCGCGGGTAAATCGAGCGGCGGCTATGGGGCGATGGTCACGCCTATGCTGCGGCCAGACTTATTTGGCGGCCTCGCCACGCATGCCGGTGATGCCCTGTTCGAGTTTAGCTACTTGCTGGAATTTCCTCAGACTGTGCGAGCATTACGGGAACACTATGATGGTTCCTTTGGGAAATTCTGGGAGAGTTTTCGCAGCCGTATTCCTTTCACCCGTGGCAGCGATGCTTCTCTGCTGAATACATGGTGTATGGCCGCCTGCTATTCGGCAGACCTGGATGGTACCGTCAACTTGCCGTTTGATCCAAAGACTGGCATGCTCATTCCAGATACGTGGGAACGCTGGCTGGTCTGGGATCCGGTGCGCATGGTGCCGTTACACGCCGAGGGCCTGAGTGCCATGAAGGCGATTTATATTGACGCCGGTAGACGCGATCAGTACTACCTTGATATCGGCGCGACGGCATTCCGCGATGCACTCGCGCAAATCGGCGTCACCGACGTGTTCTTTGAACTCTTCGAAGGAACACATACCAGCATCGAGTACCGCTATCCCATCAGCCTGAAATATCTTGCTGAGCGACTCACGCCTTAAACATTGAAACTGTATGCGGGTGCGACGAAATGAAATTGTTGATGTGCGCTCTAACGAAATGAAATTGTAGGGGTCCGCTTCAGCGCACCCACCTGCACGAGCGCAGCAATGTGCAGTCACCGATTCACCGTAACGTGGGACGCGACATTGCTGCGCTCGTCGCGGGGGGCGTGCTGAAGCGGACCCCTACAGAGGTTAGAGGTTAATCTACTTGTGACGGTAACAGTTTTCCCATTTACTGAGGCAGAGCTTGAGGTTACAGATGTTGTTGTGAAGGCGGCATATAACGTTGTACAGAGCAGGGAAGATGCGCTGCGTAACTATTTGACGTTTCAATCGGCAGGTTCGTTTGTGGCGAAAGAGAATGATGCCGTTGTTGGTTTTGGAGGTGTGCTAGATTATGGCCCATTCGCGTATGTTGGTTTGATGTCCGTCTCGCCAACAGTACAAAAACGGGGTGTTGGGCAGCTTTTAATGGAACGCTTGCTGGAGTGGTTGGAGGCGCGGAATTGTCCTACTGCGTTGTTGGATGCTACTCCAGTCGGCGAGTCAGTGTACAGACGTAACGGTTTTCTGGAAGATGACCGGACGATGGTGTGGCAGCAAAACGAGCATGTATTGTTGCCTCGCCATCTTCCCCTCGGCGTCTCCCGGCTTGCGGAGGCAGAGATTCCGGCATTGATACAATTTGACGCTCCACACTTTGGCGCTGAACGGGCGCAGGTGCTAAGTTCCTATTGCGCCCGTTATCCCAACCGTGTGCTGGTAATCCATACTGGTGATGGGCGCATTTCCGGCTATGTTGTTGCTCAATCACACGTCATCGGTCCCTTCGTTGCTCAGAACAAAGAGGATGCCGAACGCTTGTTGGTGCATGCACTGGCTTTGCCCTTTGAAAGCAAGCCCAGTCTATTTGTCTCCGCCAATCACAATGATGCGTCATATTTGCTTACGCGCTATGGTTTCGCGCAACAACGCACATTAAGCCATATGTGGGCGGGCAAACATATTGCGCGTAATCGCCACACTACTTTGTATGGACAGGCGAGCCTGGGTTTTGGCTAGAAAACACAGCAATTATACCCCATCAATTCAAATACGTATTTTAACGTTTTCTTTGTCTAAACTTAACTTCGTAATGCTATAATCTCATTGGCGGAAAGATTGTCTGCGGTGCCTCACATCAGAATATCGGTGGCGCAACCATCACCGACTATATTCCGCATCATGAGCCGTTCCAGTACTACACGTCAACTGCCAATCCCAATCATTTGCCACCGACTTCAACCGCGATGATCGGCAAAACCGACCAGGCCAACCACCAGTACGATTTACAATACTTCTGGCAGGCAGCCGAGGCGGGTTATCTACCGGCAGTCAGCTTCATCTTGCTGGTGATCTCACCGTATGCCCGTCAGAACTTTGTGGATAATACCATGACCGACCAGACTTCGATCTTGCGCTTCATCGAGGACAACTGGCAACTCGGTCGTATTGGCGATCAATCCTTCGACGCTATCTCCGGAACACTGACCAACATGTTTGATTTCAAGGGCAATCCCGCGCCCAAACTGTTCCTTGATCCCTCGACAGGGGAACAGGTACAGGCATCGGGTAATGCATAATTGAAGCGTAGGAAGATTAAAGCGAGTCCAGCGCCATGCAGCATCGCATGGTGCTAGACTCGCTTTAATCCTCCAACCCGTGCCTTGCCGCGCCGAGCAGTGGCAGTTTGTGATTGGTGACGATGTGGACGGG
>DATGJV010000002.1:0-5056 GCA_035295005.1 Ktedonobacteraceae bacterium
AAAGTAAAACCCTCTCTACTATATACACGCATGATAGCGCACATCAGTGTTAGAATAGCAATAATCAGGCAGATAGGTGCAGCCAGCCACGCGGCAACGCCGCGTGGCTGGCTGCACCTATCTGCCTGATTATTGCTATGATTATTTCTTCCATTCTCTTAGCAATTGTTCCTCTTGTTCGGGAGCCAGCCCTGAACGCATCTCTTTGCCTGTGGGACTCGCGTTCTTCCATGCCAGTGTATCGCGAATAGTATCCGCGAGGGGACGGAACGTGAGACCTGCGCTGAAGGCTTTCTGGCAATTGACGGATCGCATGCTGGCGTATTCTTCGGGTACCCAGGGTTGGAAATTTGCCACTTCTCTTTCCATCAGGTCGGCGGCAAATGCGTTGCCAACCCAGACAAGGTTTGTGTCTCTATTTGCCACTGATTTGCACTCCTCCAGGAACTGGCCCCAGGTGAGCGTATAATCCGGCCCGGTCGCGTTGTAGACACTCGTCTTACCAGCCTCTACCATACGTACAATCCACGCTGCGAGATCGCGCACATCAATGAACTGCGTCTGCTGGTCGGGGCGTCCGGGAGCAAGCATGTCGCCACCTCGCGCTACACGAACGGGCCAGTAGGTGAAACGGTCGGTGGGATCGTTGGGGCCGACAATCAGGCCGGGGCGCACAACCAGTGTACGTCCGGGTAGAACCTGTTCTACTGTCTGCTCGCAGAGCGCCTTCAACGCGCCGTATGTTTCGTTCGTCACCTCTTCCACTGTCTCATCTTTTAGAGTGGCGAGTGGAGCATTCTCATCCATACCTACCCTGTCCAGATGAACAAATACGGAGATGCTGGATATAAAGGTGTAATGCTTGACGGAGTTGCGCAATGCCTCCGCTGAAGCACGGACAATACGTGGTACATACCCACTGGTATCAATGGCGGCATCCCATTGTCTGCCCTCTAATGCTGACAAATCTCCATTGCGGTCGCCGTGCAGTTTCTCCACACCCGGAAACAGGTCGGGGTTGTGCTGGCCCCGGTTGAACAGCGTCACCTCGTGTCCGCGTTCGAGCGCCGACTCCACGATATGGCGACCCAGAAAAACGGTGCCGCCGAGTATTAACAATTTCATATGCTTTCCTTTCATGTATCCAAAAAATTGGTGTACTTCCATGATACATGCTACCGGCATGGAATAAGAAGAGGAAACCAATGCTGGCAGCATAGCTTTCTACAAACTATGCTGCCAGCATTGGTTTCCTCTTCTTATCAAGATATTGCTTAGTGTTTTTTACGCTTCTTCAGACCGGGTTGTTTCACCGCTGGCTGGTCAAAGGATGTGGGGCCAGTGACGTTCGCGTCGGGCAAAGAGCGTAATGGGCTTTCGGTAATCGGCGTACCTGTTTCCTGATTATAGCCAATTTCAACGGCCTGCTCTGTACGACCGGGCATGGGTCTCTGTCCCGGCGGAGGGAGTGTTGAACGAGGCCCCGGTTTAGATGTGGGCCAGGCAAAATTTGGTAGGTTGGGATATTTCTGTGCAGGCGGAGATACCAGTTCGTTCACCTGCAATTGTTTTTGTTGTGAATCCTGTGTGTTGTGTGTATCCTGCTGTTCTGCTTCTTGTTGTTGCGCCATAGACAATACCTCCTCTATCTTATATAGTACCACGTTTTAGCACTTGAATGAGAGACAACGCAAGAGGTTTATCCTGTGAGTACCAACGGATAGTACTTCAGGGCCGTTCGACTCCTGGAAAGTCTCTTCCTTCGTTGGATACTAACGAAGGGTAGTCTATTTAGGAATTTGGAGATTGTTTGATGAATGTATTGATTACGGGCGCTACCGGCTTGCTCGGCAGCCATTTGATAAAAGAGTTGCAGCAACGCGGCGAGCATATTCGGGCGCTGGTGCTGCCTGTAGAGAACGCGGATGGTCTGCTGCGGCAAGGAGTCGAGGTAGTGCGGGGAGATATCACCGATGCAAGTACGCTGGCACCCGCCGTTGAGAACATTGACCTTATTTTTCACCTGGCTGGCATGATGGGCGTCTGGCGTCCAATGTCGGATTATCGTCTGGTGAATGTCACTGGTTCCGAGAATTTATATAAGGCGGCGCAAAAAGCAAATGTACGCCGTTTCGTGCATACCAGTTCGCATACCGTCTATGGTCTGGGCTACGGTCGCTTCATGACTGAGAGCGATCCACTGCGTCCCGATCCCGACCCGTACAGCATCACGAAGGCCGAGGGAGATCGCCTGATTCGTCGCCTCATGCTTTCCAGCGATATGGAGACCGTCATTTTGCGTCCAGGCACGTTCTTTGGCCCTGGCGACCGTTTGCACTTTGGACGTATGGCCCAGAAAACGAAAGACGGCAAGGCGATGCTTCTAGGACGAGGCAATAATGCCTTGCCTTTCTGCTATGTATCCGACGTTGTGCAGGGCTTTATGCTGGCAGCTTATCACGAGAACGCGCCGGGGAACGTCTACAATATTACGAACGACCATCCTCTGACGCAGTTGGAAATGTACAATGCTATCGCAGATGCTGTCGGCGGCGTTCACCCCAAAATACATGTACCCTACTTGCCAGTTTACTATGGCTCAATTGTTGCTGAAAGGGTCGTTGCCCGCATTACCCATACAAAGCCGGTAGTGACCGAACTTGGCGCACTGATGTTTGGCAGTGACAACCGCCACAGCGTCGAGAAAGCCCGTCGCGAACTGGGCTTCGAGCCACAGGTTGACCTGCTGGAAGGCATTAAACTTTCGGCTGCATGGTTCAATGCCGGTGGTATGGAGCAGCCATCGGTTACGCAAGCCAGCCAGCACGCACCACTGGCCGGAGCAATGAAGTAATGATAGCGGAATAAAAAATGTCCAGCAGCCAGAGCTGCTGGACATTTTTTATTCCGCGATTGTACTTACTTTTTTGCCGGCACCTTTGAAGCCGTACTTCTTAATGGTGTTGCGTAGCCAGCCAACGGGTGGGCCATCATCAATCTTCTTGCTGGTCTCGACCAGAAACGAGGCGGATTCAGGTCTGGGAGCCAGCTTATTAGCGGTGCGTAACGCAGCCAATTCGTCATAGTGCTGGTACGCCCAGTACATATTGATGCGGCATCCCTTACAATTCTTGACATCATCCTCGTTCATTGTGCCGCATTGTGGACACTCGGTCATGATCCTTCCTCCTGTATGAGAAGACTCGACATTGCTGCGCTCGTCTCGGCGGGCGCGATAAATCGGACCCCTACACCTTGATTTCACTGTCAGCTATATGTCCATTTTGTTCGTTATGCCCATTATTACCATTGCCGTTGCCATTCGTGCCGTACATGCGTGCCTCGTCAGATGCGTTGATGACGGGGAGATTGCGCAATTTATTGGATTTACCCCTGTCTTTTGTCGAGAGGACGGCGGCGGTTGTGCCTTTGCCGACCTCAAGGGCGACGCTGGTGAGCGTAGGGACGTGGCAGAGCATGTTGGTGTAGGAAGCGTTGGCTAGTGGGCAATAACATTCACCGGCCTTGATGCTGCGGCGCAGTTCGTCGGCTTTAGTGGTACGCCATGTCGCGCCGAAGTCGTAGTTATGGTCGCGCAGGTTGCCGACCGATTCGGCGCGGATACAGCAGGTCCAAACATCGCCGTTGGGCGCAATCTGGGCCGAGGCGATACCAGCAAGGCATGGGATGATTTGCCGTTTCTCAACTAGCGTGCGCTTCACGATATCGTAATAGCGGTCGCGGAAGGATTGTGTGATGCGCGAGACGCCATTGAACTCGGAGGCGCGAATGTCGGCTTGCAAACGTTCGATAACTGGCTGGTATTTTTGCAAGGGCGGCGTAATGCCCATACCAACGGTATCCAGTTCAACGCGCTCCTCGGCAATCTCGCTGATGAACGAGTCGGGCTTCAGGACATTATGAACATAGTTGTAAATATTATCAAATTCATCCACGTTGAAGTTCGAGATGACGGTGTGGACGCCCAGAGTGAAGTTTTTGTAGCGTCCCTTGAGCGCCTTGAGTCCGGCATAGGTGCGCATGGCTCGTTCAAAATTGCCTTTGACGCCGCGCACGATATCGTGCTTTTCGCCAATGCCATCCAGCGAAAGGTTAATGATCACTTCCGAGGTTGGAGCGGCCTGTAATACACGCTCGATGCGTCCGGGGATAATCTTATCTTGAATGCCGTTGGTGGGAATATTGATGATGCCTGGGCGACAATGGCGATAGGCCGCCTCCACCATTTCCGGCAAATCTTTGCGCAGCGTCGGCTCACCGCCGCTGAAGGTGAACCAGTAAGCGGCGTGACCGATAGACTCAAAGGTTTTATTGTACTCTTCTATGGTAAAATCGTCATTCGGGCGCTGCCATACATTGCACGTTTTACAACGGGAGTTACAGCGATAGCTCACGCTGATAGTCAAATTCATGGGAAGCGCAAGCGGTTTGCCTAGCACGTAGGACGCCTGCATCTTCGCAATTTTCGGTAATACTTCTAACACGTCTGTTTTATCCCCTTCAAACTCGCCTATACAAGGCCACAGGACAGGACAGGACAGCAAGCAGATAGACTCTCTATCTATGTTCGGTTCCTGACAGAGAAAGCTGAGGGGTATATTTATAGAAAGAGCATATAATCCCCCTCGTTATAGTAAAACGGCCCAATTCATGGCAAGCAACGAAGAGTGTACGAAGGGGGTACCATTGGTATAATCAAATGTACAAACATTGCCACGACCAATACACAGCGTACATACGTAGGGGTCCGCTTCAGCGCACCCAGGCACGAGCGAGAGCGATGTGCCAGTCCTGGCCCTGTTGATTACCCCATCTGGTTGTAAAAGTTCATTTATGAAGTTGGCTTTAGAAACGACAAAAGTTGAAAGCCCGTCCTCGAAGAAACACAGCTATACTAGCACAAAGAGGCTAATTATATGATACGTCATATCCAGTTGTCAGAATCGCACTTACATGCCTATAATACCATGAACTGATCGTAAGCGCTGAGACTTGGTCCTTCTTCTGCGCTCGGCCTGGCACTTTGTTTATTTAC
>DATGJV010000003.1:0-3858 GCA_035295005.1 Ktedonobacteraceae bacterium
GATATCTTCGCCTACTTCTGACCGGTGTTGGTGCATACTGTTTTTCCTGCGTTTGCGCTATTTTTTAATCCAATTGGATGTTCGATACAGATATCGGAAAAGTGGGGAAAATGTCACAGGTTTATGATATTGACACCGCTCCCTTTTCCAGTTACTCTTTATACAGGCGAAGCATCCGTGTTTTGCGTTCTCCATTTACTGTGCGACTGCGCTTTCTCCAGAGTGGTCGTATGCATCAGCAGGAGGTTCTATGGCAGACGAATCTCGTACTTTTATCGTTGAGCGGCATTCCATTGATTATATCCCCGACCCTGAGCGGCACGGAACGCCGTTCAGCCTGTTCACGCTCTGGTTTTCCGCCAATATGCAAGTGACAACCATCGTGACCGGTGCCCTGGCCGTAATTATCGGCCTCCCCTTGCTCTGGGCAATCGTGGCGATTGTTGTCGGCAACGCGCTCGGCGGTATCGTCATGGCGCTGCACTCGGCGCAAGGCCCGCGCATGGGCATCCCGCAGATGATCCAGAGCCGGGCGCAATTCGGCTACTACGGGGCAATTTTACCGCTCGTCCTCGTCATCATTATGTATATTGGCTTTTTCGCCAGCAGCGGCGTGTTGGGCGGTCAGGCGCTTTCTGCCTGGACGGGTTTTCCTGTCACGCCCTCGATTATCATTGTCGCCGCCATCTGTACGCTGCTCGCCATTTTCGGTTACGACCTCATTCACCGCTACGAGAGCGTTGTCAGCATTCTGTTTCTGATCGGCTTTGTCTACCTCACGATTCGCCTGCTTGCGAACAACCCGTTGGGCAAAGCGTTCTCGGATTCAACCTTCTCGCCAGGTGTCTTCGTGCTGGTCATCTCGATTATCGCGACGTGGCAGATCACCTATGGACCTTATGTCGCGGACTACTCGCGCTACTTGCGGGAGGATACGCCAATCGGCACGACTTTCTGGTGGACATTTGGCGGCTCGGTGATTAGTTCGATCTGGATGATGATCTTCGGTTGCGTTTCCACTGTCGTTGCCGCGACTGCCTTTGGGAATGATTCCGTGGGTTTTATCGCCGGACAGGCGGGTGCGTCAGTTCTGGTCAGCATTACCTTCCTGCTCATCATCCTGGGCATCATCGCAGCGAACGTGCTGAACCTCTACGGCGTCTTCCTGACCACCACCACTGCCATTCCCGGATTGGATCGCTTTCGCGGCAGTCTGCAAATGCGCGTCACCCTGGTGTTGGTCGCGGCTATTGTCGGCACAGCAGTGGCAGTACTTGGGCAAGGCAACTTTATTGCAAACTACTCCAACTTCCTGTTGCTGCTGCTCTACCTGCTCATTCCGTGGAGCGCCGTCAACCTGGTTGATTTCTACCTTGTGCGGCACGAACACTACAACATTGCCGCGATTTTTGATCCCGATGGCATCTACGGGCTCGTTAACTGGCGTGCGCTGTTGGCATATATCGTCGCCATCCTGGTGGAGATTCCCTTCATCAGTTCCACGCTCTATACTGGCCCGCTCGTCAAATACCTGGGCGGGGCCGATATCTCCTGGCTTATAGGCCTGGTAGTTGCGTCGGTGCTATATTATGTGCTGATGAAACCACAGGTCACAGTTTCATCACAGCGAAGTGATTAGCAGGAAAACTTACACCTGCTCCACTATTTCCACCTCGAATCTTCGTGTATAGAGCCGGTAATAGGTACCTTCGCGTTCGAGCAAGGCCTCATGGTTGCCTTGCTCGATAATGTGGCCTTTTTCGATAACAATAATGTTATCGGCATTCTGCACGGTAGTGAGGCGATGCGCGATGACGATAGTGGTGCGGTTGCGCATCAGGCGTTCGAGGGCTTCCTGCACGAGTCGCTCGCTCTCGTTATCAAGCGAACTGGTGGCCTCATCGAGAATGAGGATGCGCGGATTGCGCAGCAGGGCGCGAGCAATGGCGATACGCTGCCTTTGCCCACCTGAAAGTTTCACGCCGCGCTCTCCTACCATCGTATCGTAACCTTTCGGCAACTGCATAATAAATTCGTGCGCGTTTGCTGCAATTGCCACCGCCTCTATCTCTTCATCGGTTGCATCCAGGCGACCGTAGGCGATATTTTCGCGTACCGTCGCGCCGAAAAGGACGGGTTCTTGCAGCACAATGCCAATCTGTTCCCGCAAACTCTTCATCTGTACATGCCGAACATCGTAGCCGTCAATCGTGATAGCGCCGCTCTGCACATCGAAGAAACGTGGAATCAGGTTGGCAATCGTCGTTTTACCCGCGCCGCTCGGCCCGACCAGCGCCACAACCTGCCCCTGCGGCACGTCAAATGAGACATTGTGCAGCACTGTTACCTGCCCATCATAGCTGAAATTGACCTTATCGAAGCGCAGGTGTCCTTGCGCTGGCGGCAATGCTTGCGCATCTGGCCCATCATGGAGCGTAATGGGATGGTCTAACAAGTCAAAGATGCGTTCAGCCGCGCCCAGCGATATCTGGAATTGCCCGTACAAACTGCTCAGACTGATGAACGGCTGCGATAGCACGACGATATAAATGACGATAGTCGTGAGTGTGCCGATTGAAAGGCTGCCATTCAGCACGGCTGTACCGCCATACCAGAGGAAGACTGCCAGTCCACCCAGCCCGATCAGCATGGTAGCCGCCTGCACCGCGCTTGCCAGGCCGGCACGTTTGCGCGAAATCGCGTATTGTTGCCATGCCAGCGAGTTATAGCGGTGAACTTCGTAATCTTCGCGGGTGAACGCCTTCACGATTTTCGCGTTGCTGATCGCCTCTTCCGAAGCCGCTGTTGCCTCGCTCAGCATCGTTAACTCTTTGCGTACAAAGCGGCGCAGGTACTGACTGGTAATAAACGGGAGCAACATAATTGGCAATACCACCAGCGCAATGAGTAGCAGCGTTGGCCCAAACCCAATGGGTGTATGCGAAACTGGAAGGTGGATGTTGAAGCGGCTTGCCTGTGCCAGCAAGATGTCTGGTCCCAGAATGACCACAATCAGACCGAAGAACAGGGTAATCAGGTTTTGCGCCAGCGTCACAATATTGTTCGTAATGGCGGCGCGTACCAGGTTGACATCGTTGGTGAGACGGCTCATCAGTTCACCGGTGCGGTTGTCCTGGAAAAAGCTGAGGGGAAGTTGTAGCAGGTGGCTGTACAACTGCGTGCGCAGGTCTATCACGATGCGTTCGCCCATCGCGGTCATCCAGAAGTTTTGCCAGAAGCGTATCAGTGCCTGGGCCAGCGCGACTCCAATCAACAAAAAAATAATGCTATGCAGCGCATCAATATTTTTCGTGGTCACGCTATCAATAATCGAACCCGTTAGCGCGGGAAATGTCACCGTGAGCGCACTGGTAATAAACGTCGCCAGCGTCACGCTTGCCAGCTTCCACCAGTGCGGACGCGCAAAACTCAGGAGACGACCCACTCTATAACCACCCGATCCACCTGGCTTCTCTGCTTTCGCTGTACCTTTTTGTGAGCGAAAACGCGCACGCTTTCCCATGAATAGACCAAACATATCTTGCTCCCTTTTCCCCTGACGGGTTGCCAATGTTAGCAAACAAGTTGTACTCGCCTTGCATATGTATATACAGCGTTTTCACAGCAAAGGTTCCATATTTTGTTGGGCTAACATATCATCAGAGCAAACAAAGAGAGAGAGGAGTTGTTTCGAGACGTAGTATATGCATAGATTGACTGGCACATCGCTGACGCTCGTGCCAGCGGGCGCGATCAATCGGGCCCCTACGCGCCTGCGGGCGCAATAACCACGTCCCTGCGGGCGCGATAATTCCGCGCCTGCAGCGCGTGGGCCAGACCCGCGCCGCAGCGTTGTAG
>DATGJV010000004.1:0-4833 GCA_035295005.1 Ktedonobacteraceae bacterium
CGCCCGCCCCGATGGTTCCCACAGGTCGCTAAACACGGGCCTATGGCTCATCGTTGAAAATGTGAGCGGTCGCACGAATTCTTCCGCGTGTTCTGTGAGTATGACATCCACCAGCGCTCCTGCCTGTTGCAGACGGCTGACCAGCTCTACCGCCTTGTAGGATGCAATCCCTCCACAGATTCCGACGATAATGCGTCTGTTAAGTAACACTGCTCGCTTGCTCGTTCCCAGGGTGCGCTAAAGCGGACCCCTACATGGGTTATCCTGATGAGAACATTGTTACAATAGCATACCATGCTCTTTTTTATCAAGAGATATACCAGGAAGTACCATTGAACATGGCAAGAAAAATTCTCTTGACTGGCATTGCCAGTCAAGAGAATTTTTCTTGCCATGTTCAATGGTACTAAATTATCTCCGCACGTCTTTCCGTTTCAGGAAGTAGGCGGTTGCCAGCCCCAGCAAAACTATCATCAACGCCAGCGCCAACCACATCAGCAGGAGATGCGCGATGGCCGTTCCCTGCGTCGAGCCATTGACCGTGGTGAAGAGCGTGCCGCGGTAGGCGAAATCGCTGCCGCTGCCAAGCTTATCGCCGTGCAAGCCTATCGTCGAACCCATCGCCGCCATAGACCAGCGTGCCGCGAAGAACGAGCCGAGGAATTGCAGTCCCGGATTGTCGAGCGCGAAAATGATGCCGGAGAAAATCACCTGCGGTATCAAAATGATCGGAATGAAGCTCATAGCGCGGTCATTGTTGGGCGCGATAGCTGAGACCGCCAGGCCGAGCATTAGACCGGACAGTGATGTCAGCGCCATCGTGATATATATCTCGATTGGCGGCGGCAGGAAGACGCTCCACTGGAAGGGCGACTTAATTTGTACTAAGATTACCAGCACCGCGCTTTGCAGCAGGCACAGAATACCTAACACAACAACCTTGGAGAACATATACGGCACAATGCCAAGATTGACTGTGCGCTCACGCCGGTAGATGGGATTTTCCTTGACAATCTCACGTGCGCTATTGATGCAGCCAAACATTACGGCGGCAAACGACATGATGAAGATGATTTTCTGCGCATCGCCCCCTGAACCAATTTCAATCGCACTGTTCAGATAATCGTTTTGCGCCTGTGCCAGTGACACATTGGGTTCTCTTGTCTGTGCCGCTAACTGCCCCTGTGGCGTTTTCAGGAAATTGACGATGCGCCCGCAGCTTACGGGACCAGAAGTTGCGCCTGGGCTGACCGGGCAGGTGACAATACTGGAAGTGCCGAATGTGCCACTGCCCGCCAGGAAGAAGAGAATCAGGCCGATGATCGGCGCTTGCAAAAGCAGGATAAGCAGGTTGCCAGTATCATTCTTGAGCAATTCCAGGTAGCGCATGGAGAGCAACATGAATTGCTGCCACGGGTTGCCGCGTTTGGGTGGCCGTACCTCAGCGGTGACTTGCTGGATATTCGCTCGCCCCGCCGGTCCCTGTTGCAATGACTGAACGACATAACGTTGATATTCTGGCGACTTCTTGAAGGCCGCCTCTGCCTCTGCCGGAATGTTGGGATTATCATCGGTTGGTTCAAGGGCGCTGTAAATTTCAGCAAAATCGGTCTTGCCAAAGTACTTTTTCGCCTCGTCCGGCGGCCCAAAGTAAGCCAGCCGTCCGCCCTGACAGAGAAAACAGATGTAATCGCAGGTATTGATATTGTTGGTGGCGTGCGTGACCAGAATGATCGTATGCCCCTTGTCGGCGAGTTTGCGCAAGAGGAACATCATCTTTCGGTCCAGGCCAGGATCGAGGCCCGAAGTCGGCTCGTCGAGGAAGAAGACGCTGGGGTTGGCGAGCAATTCAAGCGCAATCGAAACACGCTTGCGCTGTCCGCCGGAGAGCTTGCTGACGAGCAGGTCGCGGCGCATTTTCATATCCACGTCGTCCAACACTTCCTCAATGCGCTGCTTAATCTGTTTCTCGGTGAAGTCGCTGGGCAGACGCAATTTCGCCGCGTAATACAGCGCCCGCTCGACCGTCAGGTCGCGGTGAATGATGTCGTCTTGCGGCACATAGCCCAGTTGCGTACTGAAGGCCGCGAGATTCTTGTAATAGTCCTGCCCATTATAAAGAACAGCCCCTTCTTGCGCTGGCCGTAAGCCGTTGAGCGCATCCATCAATGTAGATTTGCCCGCGCCGGAACCGCCGACGACCGCGACGAATTTGCGCGGCGGAATGACGATGGAGATATCGTCAATCAGAATAACGTGCTTATTGCCTTCCTTTTTGAGGTGCAGCGCGTCAATGCGAATGCTGTTTCCCTCGTAATGCTGGGTCAGTTGCGTGCCGGTGAAAGTGAATTTGAAGGGGCCAATACGCACCTCATCACCCTGGTTCAGGGCATCGCTGCCAACCCGCTCGCCATTGACATAGACATGGTTGGTGCTGTGCAGGTCAACGATACGATAGCCCCTTTGCACCTGTTCCAGCTGGGCATGATGTCCAGAGACCTGCGGATGATTTAGTACCACCATGTTATCAGGCAAACGCCCCAGTGTAATCACGGGCGCACCCAGCGGAATAGGGCGCATTTCCGGCACAACTTCCTGCGCTGCTCCACTGCCGTCGTTATAGGCCAGCGTGACCAGCGTCCCGTGTTCGTCGCCGATACGGAAAATATCACCGCGTTCTAATGGTTTGCGGAACTGTTGCTCGCCGGGGATATGCTGTCCTTGATACAACAGTCCATTGAGCGTTTTCTGGCGCGATGGGTGCGGATGGACAAGCACAAACTTGTTGCCTTCATGCACAATCTGCGCGTGGAATGACGACACGACCGGCTCATTAATGACGATATCGTTCGACGGGTCACGTCCAATATTAATAACCTGTTTATTGAGCATATAGGATTGGCGGTCGTGATGAATATTGGAGCTGATTTCCAGCGATTGCGCATTATTTGGCGCTGCCTGTGTCAAGAGAGGCGATATACCGGCAGGTGCAATCTGCGTACCGCCGGGATCGCCGCCAAATCCCGGTGGAGGTGGAGGAGGCATTACAGGCGGCGAGAGTGGTTGTGCTTGCTGTGGTACCTGCTGCGGCGAATTGAATGCCACCTGTGCCACACTCTCAACCGGCATGGCCTGACCATATATTCCCCCCTGTGGCAAGAACAGGAACGTTGTGGCTCCCAGGCCAATCGTATCGCGCTCATTGATGTTTGCCCGTAATACGTCGCGCTGGTTGACGAACAGCGTATTCTGCGGATTCAACTTGCTGATCGTCCATGTGCCATTGTCCAGTGTGATTTGCGCGTGGCGGCGCGAAACGGATGGGTCTGACACGACAATATCGTTACCAGGTTCACGTCCGATGGTTATTACGGGCTTGTTTATGGGAAATGTAGTTCCTGCTAAAGGGCCAGTCAGAAATCGAATCGAGCCTAGATTGCGTGGGTCTTTCATAATGCCTGTACTCTATGCCGTCGAAACCCGGTCTGCTCTTCTACGTGCTGCATCAATTGCCCTACCGAGAAAGTACGGCATCTCCTTTCTGGCTTGCATGTTCATGCAAAACTAGGGGACGTTTTTCTGGCGCTATTATACTGTAGTGTTGTGGGGGTTGCAAGTGAATAATTCACATTTCATCTGGTTCCCTGTTCATGAGAAACATTTTGAGCCAGTAAGGCACAGTGTCTTCATATTCCCACTTCACCCGCTCTTCAAGAGGTGAGACAACCTGATACCATGTCAACGCCCTGGACAGCATAGCCAGGCGTTGCGCTATGGAAAAAGCTGCCAGAAGCCGTTCTCTAGATAGGTGGGATGCAAAGCTTGACCACGGCTCAAGATAAGCATCACGCAAACGAAGCAGCATGTCATCGTCGTATTGCAATCGGTATTTCGCGGATCGTAATGCAGCGAACATTGAGCAAAAAGGATGAGTGATGGCGCTATCACCCCAGTCAAAAAATACGTAGCCACTCTTGTTTATCAGGATGTTATTCGTATGAAAATCGTCGTGATGCAACGTCTCCGGCACCTGGTAGCTTTCCAGTTCGTCACACATTTCCCGCACCGATGGCGTAAAATTGCGGAGTTGCGCCAGTTCAGCATCTGTTATCCCTCCCCTTTGCCCTGTGAGCAATACAGGGCTATCGGCAATGAGTCGCTCAAACAGGGATGGCAGCATATGTAAGCGTCGGTCAGGACAACCGCATGAGAGCAATGCATCCATATGATCGGCGGTTTCAATTTGAAATTGTGCATAACGTGTAAATGCCTGTTCCAGATACACGCTATTAGCCAGTGTGTCTCCTTGCAATAGCAACTCGCGTAAGGGTCTGCCCGCGTCTTTCATCAGCATCCACCGTTGTTCCGTATCCACTGTCAGAACATGAGGAACGCATCCCGGCCAGTGTGCTGACAAGTACTGCGTTAACCCAGGTTCATGGGCGAACCCCGGCGCAACAGCTTTAAAGTAAAGCACGCCCTCAGTTGTGGAGATACGCAAAACGGTAGACCAGACACGTGCATGTACCTGCTCAATCGGCGCGACCATAGTGTATCCCAACCATGCAACTTGCTCCTCAATCCATGCCCTTGCCCCGTCAAACCAACCAATCCTCGCCCACGGGACGCGCTTCGCCGGAATATTGCCATGTTCTACCTCATCAAACCAGCCTTCAAGCAATACCCGGTGTTCGGGTACAGAGAGCGCAATATCTGTGAGGTCCGCACTCCCCATCCAACGTGCGTTCTCAGGAGGCGACCATCGGAGACTATGGTTGTCTACAGCATAGACGCTATGCTGCTCATCCTCAATGCTTTTGAAGCGAAGGTTGT
>DATGJV010000005.1:0-9139 GCA_035295005.1 Ktedonobacteraceae bacterium
GATGAATCCCATCACACCAATAATCAACGCACCAAGCTTACATAGCTTACCAACAAAATGCATTCGCGCACGGGAAGTGGAGATAGTCATAGCTGTTTTTTCTCCTTGAAACACTGATGCCTCCAGAATTAGTACTCCAGATTATACACAATTTCCTTTAAAAACGATCATTGTTGCATATGGAACACCGCAAACGGCCAGAAATAGACAATCTGGCTATGAGATGGAGAAAAATAGGACTATATGCATGAAAGAACATGATGGAGTGGTGTGCCTCGTCGTTGAACCACACCCGCACCTCCCTTGCGTCATCGCTACCGACGCAACATCGTCTTGAGAAAACAGAAGAAAAATGATAGCTACGCGACCTGGGGGACGCGCACAGGATTATACATAAATTGGGCAATGGTGCTGGTCTCATACACGATTGTTTGCAACTGCTCCGGTGTGATGGACTGACGACCATCGCAGAGGGCGCTGTCTGGCTCCGGGTGAACTTCGAGAATCAAACCTTCGGCACCGGCGGCTATAGCTGCGCGGGACATGGTGGGAACCAGTTCGCTGCGCCCGGTGGCATGACTGGGGTCTACAATTACTGGCAGGTGGGTCAACTCGTGGAGCAAGGGAACACAGGCGAGATCGAGAACATTGCGGGTTTGAGAATCGAAGCTACGAATACCACGTTCGCACAACATGACATTCGGATTACCGGCGGCAACAATGTATTCAGCCGCCAGCAGCCACTCGTCAATGGTGGCAGAGAGGCCGCGCTTGAGCATGACGGGGCGTTTGAAACTATTGCGCCCGGCAGCCAGCAGGAGCGGGAAATTTTGCATATTGCGGCTGCCAATTTGCAGCACGTCGGCATATTGCGCAACCGTCTCCACGAGGTCGGGTTCCATTACCTCAGTAATAACTGGCAAACCCGTCTCCGCACGTGCCTCAGCCAACAATTGCAAGCCGTGAATACCCAGTCCCTGGAACTGGTAGGGTGAGGTGCGCGGCTTGAATGCGCCACCACGCAACATGCGAGCGCCAGCCGCTTTGACAGCATGGGCAATGGTTAACAACTGTTCGCGGCTCTCCACGGCGCACGGACCAGCAATCATCACCGGCATACTGTTCGCACCGCCAATAGTGACCGGCTGAGCAGTTGTGGTAGCGCCAACCACAATGCTGCTCGTCTGCGTTTTGAACGCCCTGCTCACCAGTTTGTAGGTTGTTGCGATTGGTACAACACGCTCGACCGCCTCCTGCTGCTTGAGTAGCGGCAGAGATTGCGCATCAAGGGAACTATTTTCACAGACAATAACCTCGCGTCCATCAATCTTCACGCTTGTGATGGGTCGCTGGCTACTTTGCTTGCCCGTCATGCGATTCACAAGTGCGAGCAATTGAGCGCGTTGTGCGCCGGTGGCCTGGCTACGAATAATGACGATCATACAAAACGTCCTCTCTTTTATATGGGAGTCTCTCGATTTCCCTGACTTCCGTTGAGGTATGCTCACCCTCAATAACAAACAAAAAAGCAGAGGATGTTTCCTCTGCTTGCTCCAGCATGCTGGTGATGTTTTTGCTCAGCCCAAAGGGCCCACCATCATGCTGGAGGGCTAAACCAATACCAAAAGCTAAATTGTTGGCTAGTATGTTCGCTGAGCATTGTAATTATTCCGCCTGTTTTTTCAGGTACTGAAGAGTACCTGTGTGTTGATTATACAGAGTCACACCAAACTCTGTCAAGGGTTTTGCATAGCCAGATAAAAATTGATGGTCAACATGGGGCGACGCCCCATGTTGACCATCAATTTTTATCTGGCTATTTCATTTTTTCTTAGAGCGGCGCTGATTGAAGCGATACTCCTCATACAGGTCGTCATCGGCCCCTTTGACACCCTGGCGCATGGGCGGCGGGGTGTTTCGCACAAGAGCGTTATCGGACGTGGTTTGTTTTGTACTGGATGTGCCACGTTTCACCGGTTGTTTCTGGCCGCTCATCGCGCTAAAGCTGCGCGGAATGAGGTCGAAGTATGCCAGCACTACCAGCAGTAACACGAGGAAAGCCAGGTACGCCAGTGTGGACGTTCGGATCTGGATATTGCCGCCGAAAAGGTTGAACGATGTGAGTAAGCGATCAATACCGCCGGACGCGAAAGCATTGGTCAGGATAACTCCAATGAAGTTCGCGGCAAGCAGGTAGAGAACCATACCAAAGAGATAGCGCGTCTTAAACCCACCTGTGCGTGGTGCGGGTCTGGCAGCAGCTTTTTTGGGTTCGGACTTCGCGACCGCCGGGATCTCTTTCGCAGATGACTCAGTGGCACTTGCTGACTTCGCCGGGGTCTTCCCACGTGTGGCACGAGCGATTCTTGCCTGGGCGATATCCGCCTCTGTTGTTGCTTCCTCCTGCTGCTTCCTGCCTACGGTTGAGAAAAAGCCGGGCAAGCGCCGCGAAGAGCCAGTAGATTTTTCGGTTGTTGTTGTACTGATAGTGGGCTGCGCCTCTACGGCAACGGCACTATCAGTTGTTGATGTGGTACCTTCTTGCTCTGGGGATACTGTTGCATCCTGCTCAGTTGAGGCCACCAGCACCGGACGATTTTTTGTACGATTGGCACGTTTATAGGGCCTACGACCGGGCTCCTGTATCATGTTTGTCCTCCAGAATAATTATCACTGTTATATTGATTGTACGACGCCGTTTCATCACCATATGCTGCATCCTCTGACTGCTCAGGCGGGAGGTTCTGCGTACTGGGAGGAAATTCCTGTTGAGGCCCCTGATTGCTGTTGTTCGGTAATGGCATAGATGGATACGAAGGAGCCGGCTGCATCGTTGATCTGTTGGCCTGTGGTTGTGAGGCCATCGGTTGTACTGGCTGTACTGGCGGCATCTGCTGGTACGAAGGGGAGGCATACGACTGTTGCGGTTGTTGCTGCTGCGGTGAGGATGCCCATGAAGAGGACGGTACATCCAATGTCCCCAGACCGGCACGCGCAATTTCATCGTCACGTCCCGGCGCATTCCCCCCACTCACGCCAATACCGCCGACCGTCGCCCCACTGATTTTAATAGGCCAACCACCGGCGGCCATGATAAATTTTCCCTCGTACATCGCTGCCATGCTCGATGCGAAGCCGGGTATACCCGAACCCCACTGGGCAACCGCGTCCGTTGACTGGTTAAACATCACGGCGGTTGTGGCTTTGGCAATACTAATACTGCCCGTCGCCCAACCATACGGAGCCATCATTCGTTCAAAGAGGACAAGATGTCCACCCGCATCCACTATCGCGATGCTCACAGGACTCCGCAACTCTCTAGCGCGTTGTTTGCTAGCCTCTAATATCCTCCGCGCTACATCTATTGACATGCTCACGCGACTTTTTCTCCTTCATTACACACATCTGGTGATACATACCCATTTTTTCACAGGCACGCACGCTATTGTGTCTATTGTATTGCATATGCCCCATCTACGCAATATGGGAAGATTGTTCTACTCTGGTATAGAGATGCGACGTCTAGAAACTCGGCATCACTGCGCTCGTCGCGCTGGGCGCTGTAGGGGCCTGCTTTAGCACGCCCACCTGCACGAGCGATAGCAATGTGCAGTCCCCGTTCCCGTCACAATGCACATATGTAATCATCGTATATTGGATTCATCTCCCATACGGTGATGCGACATTGCTCCGCTCGTCGCGCCGGGTGCGCTCAAGCGGACCCCTACACGATGCGTACTCGTTCTTGACGCCATTCTAGCTTGCTATATTTTTCCGCGACCAGTTGATGGGCAAGGTCCCACTCGGATTGCGTTAATGTTCCTGGCTCGAACGTTGCGTCAAGAGCGGCGCTGAAGCCTTCGCGGAATGCTATGGCGGCCTCGTCCCAACCGGCATTGACAAAACTATGCAGGGGCGTCGTTTTCTCACAGTAGAGGGTCAGCGCCTCCGCACGAGCGGCATCGGAAGGATAGCGTAGCATGGAAAAGAACTCGGCGGCGCGGTCTTCGAGCGGCAATGATCCCTGTTGCAAAAGCGATTCGTCTTTCCAGACTTGCGCACTACCGACCACTTTGTAGCCGCTGGCGGTCAGGTCGGCCTGTGTGGAAGAGGCAAAGCAGGCGGCAGAGGGATTCTTGCTCACATGCTCGTCGCTCAATATCGCATGCACGCCCAGATTCGCGAGAGCGGCAAGCAAACCCTGCGCGAGATAGGTATACGCGGCCACCACGCCCGAAGGCACGCCTTCACGCTTGCCAATCACGATGCTATAGGTGAATTCGTCGCGGTGGTAAACAGCCCGTCCACCCGTTGGGCGACGCACCAATCCAACATGTAATTGTTCGCAGATCTCTGTAGCAATCTCGCGCTCAATGTTCTGGAAACGTCCCAGAGAGATAGATGGCTGAAGCCAGTTGAACACACGCAAAGTAGGAGGCGCTTCACCGCGAATGTGATGAATGAGTACCGCCTCGTCAATTGCCATGTTTAACGCGGCCTCTTGCTTGCCCGTATTGATAAAACGATAGGATGCTTGCATAGCCCTGTACCTTGTTTAGCCCTTCAAACGCGCCAGTTTCCACTTTTCGCGCTGCGCTTCCCGCACAGTTTCTGAGGCGGGAGTATATTTCGCCAGAAATTCATCGCGGAAGGCTGGATAGGTGTTCGCGATGATGGCTTCGCGCAGGTGTTGGGCGAGGCGCAACATGAAACGGATATTGTGAATACTGCCCAGCCGGTAATACAACTGCTCCTCCGTGCGTGCCAGGTGATGCACATAGGCCGCGCTATAGGTGCGACAGGTGTAACACTCGCAATCTTCCTCAACGGGGCCATGTGCGGTACGAAAGCGAGCGGACTTGATATTGACGCGCCCATAGGACGTAAATAATCCCCCGTGACGAGCAACGCGGGTCGGCAACACACAATCAAACATATCCATACCGAGTCCCACGCCGATGACAAGGTCTTCGGGCGAGCCAACGCCCAGCAGATGACGGGGCTTACCACGAGGCAATTCCGGCGTCACAACCCCCAGCATTTCCCACATCTGCTCTTTGGGTTCGCCAACCGAAAGCCCTCCGATTGATAGTCCTGGAAATGGCAGGTTGCCGACAAAACGGGCGCTCTGTTGACGCAGCTCTGACGAAAACGCCCCCTGCACAATACCAAACAATGTCTGTTCCAGGCGATACTGCGCCTTCGCCATCAATGCTCGTTCAGCCCAACGATGGGTACGCTCCATTGCCGCCTTTGCCTCCGGTTCCGCGCATGGATACGCAGCACAGATGTCAAGCGGTAGAATGATGTCGGCACCCAACTCGGCCTCAATGCGCATAACGCTCTCCGGCGTGAGCATATGCGGCGAACCATCGAGATGGGATTTGAAGGCGGCGCCTTCTTCACTCAACTTGCGCAAGTGGCCCAGGCTGAAGACCTGAAAGCCGCCGCTATCGGTCAGCATCGGGCCATCCCAATGCATGAACGAATGTAAGCCGCCAAATTCCTCAATCAACTGTGAACCTGGGCGCAGCATCAGATGGTAGGTGTTAGCAAGAATAATCTGCACTCCGGCGGCCCGCAGCTCTTCCGGCGAAACACTTTTGACCGTCGCCTGCGTACCGACCGGCATAAAAATAGGCGTGCGAATCGTCCCATGCGGAGTCTCAATCGAGCCAGCCCTGGCCCAGGTCGCTGAGCATTCAGCATCAATGGTAAAAGAAAACGGTGACATGCATCCCTCAAATAGCCAGACAATGTTCTTCCCCTATTCTCGCATAAGCGTCAAGGTGTAGGGGAGATGGCAGAAGAATCCATAAAAAAATTGCATTAGTGTTAAAAGTACACATAAAAATTCTATAAAAATATGCAAACCGTCAACAAATCGGCGCAAAAACTCTTGAAAATTCCATTGCCATAGTGTATGCTTCTTTGCGGTATCCTTAATTCTTTTGGTCAGTCTCGCGAACAAGATTTCGTCCAGAACATCCGTCCTGTCGATCAACTGGTTGGTCCCACGCTGGTATGGGAACGAGCAGTACGCAGGCGACTGGTGACATCTTCCAGGATATGGACCTGACACAAGGAATACCGACATATCACAAGGAGGTCTCTAGTTGAACTTCGTCGACAAAACTCTCACGTGCCGCGACTGCGGTAGCGAATTTGAATTTACCGCAGGCGAGCAAGAATTCTACCAGCAAAAAGGACTGATGAATCAGCCCGGTCGCTGTCCCACCTGCCGTGCGGCACGCCGCAATGCGTCCAACGGTATGGGCGGACGTTCTGAACGCGCCCCTCGCGAGATGCACACGGTAATCTGCGCTGAGTGTGGAACCGAAACGCAGGTTCCATTCCTGCCCAAGAATGATCGTCCCGTGTATTGCAGCCCCTGCTACGACAAGGTCCGAGTCGCCCGCGACTAACCCTTGCCTCATCAGGAATTGCACTCCATGTAACGCACATCTCACAAAAAACAAAGCCAGAGTCGAGGGCTGTACTTGACCCTGGCTTTTGTATTACCCCTGTTATCCCCTATGAGCAAGCTTGCTTTGAATGCCATTTAGAGAGGTAAGAGCAAGAAACGTTCCCGCTCTTGCCCGATATGAGCCAGTTGTTGTATCATGTGCCGCAATCCACTGCTGCCCTGACTATTCCACTCTTCAGGCGTCAATTGCGACACATAGGAATAGATTTGTTCGCTGCCTCGTACCAGGTTCAGGTCAAATTGGAGTAACTGCATCAGCAGCGATTGCTCCTGACGGAAACGCCACCAGATGCGATCCTGCGTTGGAACCGACATACTGCGAATGTGCGTTTCTACGTTAGCAAGCATCTGCTGTACCGCCTCGATCTCACGAATCTGCACCATTGCTTCTTGCGGCGGGTCTGGATTGGCACGTGTCAGAGGTGGGATGAAGCGGGTGTAATAATCGTTGCGCAGTTGCGCGAGCAGAGCTACTGCCTGTGACAGGTTGTAAGAAGCACGTTCTCGCACAAGCATATCGTCGGCTCGCGCTTGATTCGTCTTGTTATAAAAGTTGTAACCATAGCCTGTGAGCAGGAGTTGCAATTGTTGCACGATTGGATTGTTCGATGGCGCTGAACTCATTTTGCTGCTCCCGATACGGGCAAATACCAACTTGCCCGTACCTCGACCTCATCTTTAAAAGCTGCCGTTAGCGGGTTTGCCCGGTGGGATTGGGCGAATTGACTGTATAGCGATCGGTACTCGCGGTTGGCTGTACGCCTCCAATAGTGAAGGGTTGACCAATTGCCATATTGGGGGCAGAGACGACACCACGTTCCGCCATTAACATCGCTGTGTAATAGCGCACCGCGTCTAATTCACTCAGTCCAAAGGCTTTGAGCGAAATCAGCGCCTTCATGCGTTCGTCACGCGGAAACACCAGCACTTTGATCGCGTCAACAGTGATACCGTAGACGCCTAAGAATTGCTGCAGGTGCTGAAACACCACCTGTGAAAGATCGTGAATCTTTTCGTTCACGGACTCCAGAGGAGTAATTTGCACGACCTGATTCACGGCCTGTTCAATAGCGGGGCTCGCATAGGAGTTCACTTCCTGGATCATGAGCGCATGTCCCGAATAGGGCATATGTTGGACCAGTTGCATCGCGGCTTCGCGTGTCTCGACATGGATATAGTAATCCACGCTGTACACCATCTCGGCCATTTCTCGCGAAAGGGCTACGCCACTCGTTTTCAGCACAAGCTTGGAACGATTGATGTAGAGTGCCTCGTATTGCCAGGGACTCTGACCACCATAGAATGCCTGTTGCATCGAACCAAAAAGAGGGCGATCAGGCGTCTGAACGGTATATTGGCCCGTTTCATAGATGTTCAGAATAGCCCCACGTGACTTGAGGACACAGAAATGGTTGCTCTCTACCGTGAGCAACGATCCATTCATAATGTCGTTGTTGGGATAGTGCCACAGCAGCACTTCCGGCCCCATAACCTCTTCGCCGTTAGTGGAAAGAGTGGAAATAACACTTCGTATTCCTGGCATATAGACCTCCTCGTATACCGGTTGACGGTTGACTGATACGTTTTCACATGAGAAATCCTCATACCTTGTAAACGCATGAGGTAAGGATATATCACATATGAGAATTTTGCCCATATGAGCAAAGCCAGGATCAAAGGATATACTGACCCTGGCTTTTTGTTGCTATCTTTAGTCCTACTGCGTAGCGTTATCGCTTCCCAGAGTAAGCAGATATTGCCTGACTTCTTCCACAGTCTTCGCGGAAAACATGCTAACCATTACCCGCTGCAATACCATCGGGTCTTCGATAGTTCGTACCTGTTTTTTTGCCAGGGAAGACAGGTCTGGAAAATGTGTCACTGTAAAAGTTACGAGGGCTTGACGCCACATTTTGAGGTTCGCTTTACGCTCCTTCTCGATTCCTTGCTCGATTCCTTGCTCACGCCCCTCTTCTAATCCTTCGCGCAATATGTCCTGATACGCCCACGATTCTTTCAGTATGTCCTTGAACATTGCAAACCTCCTGTTGAGCCACTCACGCTCATCGTTCTTCTTAAAGACCAGTGCCGATAACATATATCCTATGGATAATAACTCCGCCTTCTGCGCGGCCAGCAGCCCTACAATCATCTCATCCACCACTTCACGACGAGTGCCATCTCGTGTGAGCGGTATTAATGGGAGCAGCCCCTCAGTTCCTGGTTGACGGAATACATTAGATGAAAGCTCCCACAATTTAATGTTCCTGTAAAAGAATACATGCGAGACATCCCCATCCGGTAACTTCAGCGTGTAAGGCGGTTCTACAATACTCCTGGTTTGTTTCAAATAAATAACCATCGAACGGACAGGAAGGCCAGAGGTGATAACCGTCAAAGCGTTGTATTCCCAGAGGCGTTTCCCCATTGTGCGATCACCTCGTCTCTGGAACTCAACGTGCAGCACCATCTCCTTCCCTTGCACAAGTATATTGTACAATATATCCGCTTCAATAGTGCGGCTTTTCAATTCAAGGGAGCGTTCGCTTATAAATTTTGCTCCAGGAATGAGCCATTGCACCATTTGCTGCGGACTGCTGGCAAACAGCCGTTTCATCAAATCATCCCAGGGTTTAGCCATATCATGATATC
>DATGJV010000006.1:0-5868 GCA_035295005.1 Ktedonobacteraceae bacterium
GTAGGCAACGTTGACTATAACAAAAATACCGGCATAGACAGCACAGGCCATAGGTGCTGCGGGCTTGTTCAGGTACTCTGCTACCAGAGACGTTGGAAACGGAACTGCGGTTACTGTCAGCAACAGGAAACCATTGGCGAAAAGAAATGGGGTATTTGACCTGTACACCATCTTAAAAATGCTATGATGGCTGATCCACATAATCAAGATCGTGGCAAAACTAGTGATAAACGCGAGGTAGAACGGCCATTGATGCAAAAGAGCAGCACCTAAGTCAACAGATAAAAAGGTTTCTCCCGCCTTTGGCTGTGGTATCTGTAAATTGAATACCAGTAGCGTAATTGCGACAGCAAACACGCCATCACTGAATGCCTCTATTCGGCCCGTTTCTTTTTCGAGAGGAGTTTCTTTTTGCTCGCTGCTCATTATCTTTCCCTTTTCCCTTTAGATAAACCATGCAAGGACTTGTCGAAGGCAATATTGTACCCCCAATATATACTCTTCAATGTCAGTATCCGTCAAGGCAGCCAGTTACGAGATGATGTAAGAAAAACGAAATTCCTGCAAACTTTTTGATCTTGCAGGAAATTTCGGTACATGAATTATCCCGGCAGTTCAGCTGTTTATCTCGAACGACTGTAATCCGTTTTATCCAGAAACTTTCACGTTGACACTCCATCTGGCAACTGGTTACAATAGAGATTGTGAATACCATTACCACTTCAACGAGCGAACCATTGAAAAATATTTTGAGCGACGCGGAACGTGCCGTTATAGCCTCCACGCGCATCGGCATTATCGGCGGCGGGCAACTGGGCTTGATGTTGAGTGAGGCGGCACGCGCTATGGGCTATGCCAGCGTTACCGTGCTTGACCCGACGCCGCATTGTCCGGCATCATCCGTTGCGGAACAGATTGTCGGGAATTTGAAAGACCCAACAGCATTGCGTCAACTCGCGCAACACGCCGATATCCTGACCTATGAAATTGAACACATCAACACCTCCGCGCTCAAAGCTTTGCAGGAAGAGGGTGTCACGATATATCCCTCACCTGACTCGCTGGCAATGATTCAGGATAAATACCAGCAAAAAGTGTTTCTGGCAGAGCATCTGATACCTGTTGCACCTTTTCAAGAAGTGTTCTCAGCAAAAGATATCGAGCGAGCCGCACAGGAATGGGGCTATCCACTTGTGCTAAAAGCGAAAAAGGATGCCTATGATGGGCGTGGCAATGCCCGTATCAATCAGCCACAGGAGATTGAACAAGCCATTGCCCGGCTGGGAAATCGCGAACTGTATATTGAGAAATGCTTGAACATAGAGAAAGAAATTGGCTTGATGATTGCTCGCAACCAGCGTGGTGAGATTGCGACACATCCCGTTGTACAAATGATTCATGAGCGCGATATTTGCCAGACGGTATTGGCACCCGCACCCATAGCGGCTTCATTGCAACAAGAGGCACAGGATATTGCGCGACAAACGGCAAGCTATCTCGAAGGTGCTGGAATCTTCGGCATAGAGATGTTCCTGGATACAGACGGTTCTATCTGGCTCAATGAAATCGCGCCTCGTCCGCATAATCTGGGGCATTACACAATCGAGGCGTGCCAGACTTCGCAATATGAGCAACATTTACGGGCCATTACCAATCTGCCGCTCATGCCAACCGACATGCTCTATCCGGTCGCAGTGATGGTCAATATCCTCGGCACACGCAACGGGGTTGCACAACCTGAGTGGATTGGGAAATATAACCCTGAGCATGTTTTCTTGCACATTTATGGCAAGCGTGAAACGAAGGTTGACCGCAAGATGGGTCATATCACTGTTGTCGGAGACAGTCTTGACGAGGTTTACAGACAGGCAACGGAGGCAAGAGTCGTGTTCTCGATATAACAAGCCGTAAGAAAGTTGATGGCAGGTATGTCAGATATATCAGATATGTCACATGATGAACAGTCGCTCCATGATGCATTAGCGAGCGCACACGGCGTCCTTGTCTCGCCTGAAGGGATTGGCACGGCTGCACAGGGAGAGCCAAAGGTATTGGTGACGATGGGCAGCGACTCGGACCTTTCGCTGATGATCAAAGCGATTGACACGCTGCGCTACGAGTTCGGCATACCCTGTCTCGTGCAAATCAATTCGGTGCATCGCGATTTGCGTTCGGTCGTACAACATATTGAGAACCTGCCATCGTCTGTACAGGTCATCATCGCCTGTGCGGGCGGGGCAGCCCATCTCCCCGGCAATATCGCTGATTTACGGCCTGACCTGCCCGTTATCGGAGTGCCGCGAGACCTGGGGGCGCTGAAGGGTGTAGATGCACTGCTCTCGATGGTACAGATGCCGGAAGGCGCACCCGTTGCCGTAATGGCAATTGGCGATGCTGGTGCAGTCAACGCTGCCATTCATGCCGCCAAAGAACTGGCAATTGCTGACCCATCCATCAGAGAACGCTTATTGGCCTATGGGGAAAAACGCAAAAATAAGGTGCTGAAACAGAACCAGGCGCTGGAAAGCAAACTGAACGGGTTCTCCGGCTAAAGGGGATATGAGTAGCAGCAAGCTAATCTACTAGCTGTGACGGCTCGGATGCCAGTTTTCACAACTGGCATCCGAGCCGTCACAGCTAGTAGATTAGCTTGCTGCACTCGCAAACTGGTTGGTGTAGGTCGAGTTCAGATCAATACTCTTGCCCTGTGGGACCAGATTGCTCTGTATCTCGGTATTGAGTACCGACTGAGGTGCGCCATCTGGCATGAGGCCGTCTGGACTGTATATAGCCATCTGATTCTGCAACGCAGTCACATAGAGGGCCTTATTACCAGCATAGTAGTCGGCGGGCATCATGTCCGCAATCTGCTCGGCTGTATGTGCTTGCATCCACTTCAACGTCTTGACATAGGCGTTCACTATCTTCTGAACGATGTCTTTGTGGCTGTTGACGTAAGAGTTGTTCATAAACAGACAGATGAACGGGTAGGCACCGCCCAGGGCGGCCTGTGTTGACTGTGGTGTGCGCAAGTCAACCAGAACTTTCCCGGCACCGGTGGCTAAGATACGTGAGATCGTCGGTTCGGTCGTCATGCCAGCATCAATTTTTCCCTGTTGCAAAGCTGCGATAAAGGTATCACCAGCACCCACAGGTACGAAATGCACCTGACTTGGCGTAATCCCAGCTTTGTGGAGCAGAGCGGTGGTCAAGGTTTGCGTTCCTGAGCCAAGTTCAGTCACACCCAGGTTCTTACCTTTGAGGTCAGCAACTGAGTGAATCTGGCTGGCTGCTTTGGCTGAAACGATTTCAGCTTCACCAGGGGCAATATTCAATAAAACCACGGATTCCATTTGTTTGCCAGCCGCTTGCAACTCGATAGTGTGGTTGTAGGAGCCTGAACCTGCATCCACCTGGCCTGCCAGGACTTCATTCTCCGACGACTGCCCCGAAGCCTCATCAATCAGTGTCACTGCAAGTCCTTGCTGTTTGAAGTATCCGAGTTGCTGAGTGAGCATATTTGGCAAGTAGATCTGCTTGCTCAGCCCTCCTACCATGATCTTGAGCTGCGTCGTGGTAGTGGTAGTTCCATTGACGGTGGTAGTTGTAGTTGTAGGTCCACTACTACCACACGCGCTAACAATGAGAACCAGGATGATACTGGCAACCATGACCAGTCCAGATCGTCGATTCCATAATTTCACAGGTCTTCTCCTTTGTTGTCTTCAACAGTCACCTTTGTAACCATTGAAACGTTGCCACCAACAGATCCCATTGATCGGTTAGTATTTTTGCTGCAATGACATTCCGTTTAGATAGTCACGTCGGCAACTGGATTGGGTCGCCACTTGAGTAAGCGATGTTCCAGCAAAGTGATCAGGAACTCTGACAGTAACGCGACCACAGCCAGGATCACCATCGCCGCGAAGACGCCATTGGCGTTAAAGTTATTGCCCGCGTTCTGGATTAGCAGGCCAATGCCCTGAATTGAGCCTACATACTCGCCTACCACCGCACCGACCAGCGCAAAGCTGAAGCTGGTATGCAGACTGGCAAAGATCCACGTCATGGCAGATGGAATAATCACTGCTGTGGTGATGCGCTGTTGACTCGCTCCCAGAATACGTGCGTTGGCAAGCAGATTACGATCAACTTCGCGCACTCCCTGAAAAGCATTGAAAAAGACGATGAAAAAGACCAGCACAACAGCCAGGGCAATCTTGGATTCCATTCCCAGGCCCAACCCGATTGCGAAAAGTGGGGCGAGTGTAACACGCGGAATCGAATTGCCTACTTTGACGTAGGGACCCAGGATGTCAGCCAGGAAGCGATTGCGACCAAGTACCACTCCGAAAATGATCCCGAGTACTGAGCCAATCAGGAAACCGATGATGGCCTCCTCTAAGGTAACAGCAACTTGCTCCCATAAGGGACCTTGCGCCGTTCCTTGCGTCATCCAGGTAACGATCTGCTGCCAGATACCGGAGGGCCTCCCCCAGAAGAAAGGATCAATAATGCCAACTTGAGCGGCCAATTCCCACCCGCCAACGATTATGATCAGCAGCAGAATGCGCAACATATTGATTGTAATGCTGCGACGGCGGCGTGCTGCGGCTACCGATGGCACAACCTGGCTCTCAAGTGCATTGACAGTCTCGTTAGACTCGTTGCTTATTACGCTCATAGCTAATCAATACCTCGTTGCGAAGATCTTCCCAGATTTCGTGATACAGTTGGACAAAACGTGGGTCGAAACGGATTTCCGCCACGTTGCGAGGACGAGGCAGGTCAATGGTATAGATGCCCTTGACGGTGCCAGGCCCGGAGGTAAGGACGCACACCCTGTCGGCCAGGGAAATAGCCTCCTCAAGATCGTGGGTGACGAAGACCACAGAAGCCGAGAGAGAGGACCACAAATGGAGCAGTTCGTCTTCCATTAATGTTCGTGTCTGCACATCCAGGGCGCTGAACGGCTCGTCCATCAGCAGAATCTGTGGCTCGTTGATAAAAGTCTGGGCCAGGGCTACACGCTTGCGCATACCCCCGGAGAGTTGGTGCGGGTAGTGATTCTCGAAACCGGAAAGCCCCACACGTGCAATCCAATTGCGTGCGTGCCCTATCGCCTCAGATTTTGGCCGACCGCGGAACAGAGGCCCTGTGGCAACGTTGTTCAGTACACTCTTCCACGGGAAAACCGCATCAGACTGAAAGACATACCCTATGCGCGGGTCTATGCCCTGCACAGGATTGCCCATCACATGTACCGAACCTTCACTTGGCTTCTCCAGGCCAGAAATAAGCCCCAGGGTGGTAGATTTGCCGCAGCCTGTCGGCCCTACCACAGCAACGAACTCACCAGGAGCAACCGCCATGTTAATATCACGAATTGCGGTGTAGGCCTTGCCGGTCGGTGTCAGAAACCGCTTGGTGGCATTTCGTAATTCGATGGCGCTAGTACCCTGATCCTACGTATTTTGTGTACTATTTGCTACATCTTTCATAGGTAGTGAGTTGTTCACAGCACTCCTTTCTCGAATAGTCTTCTGCCTTCACTTCATATATAGCAGTACAAATCATTACTCGCGAGCCGGATATGTAATCCTCTATGGATGAGTGAACCGTGCTACGAGCTTATGGTGAAAGTATAGTTGATTGATCGTAAACGGCGCATAAACGAGAAGAGGGTTGGTATAAATAAAACGTAAACATTCACACGTTACCCTTCTGCTCGACTAACGCTCGTGCAAAAGATTGTTTATACGTTGTTTATGCCAGACCACTGCTCGTTTATGCGCCGTTTACGCCCTGTTGGCTACAATGTCATCAACGGCACAGGGCATGATTTACTCGTCATGTAATGGAAACGAG
>DATGJV010000007.1:0-4301 GCA_035295005.1 Ktedonobacteraceae bacterium
CGCTTCAAAGACTTCATGGCTGCCAGTTAACGTGCCAGTATGCGAGGCCGCCGCCTGGCTCGCGGCCTGGGTACGACCAGCTTTCAGAATGATAATCGGCTTGGTAAGAGCGACTTCCCTGGCGGCCGAGAGGAACGACCGGGCATCGCCGACAGTTTCCATATAGATGACGATGCATGTGGTCTGCGGGTCGCTCCCCAGGTAATCAATCAGGTCGCCCCAGCCGACATCTGCCATCGAACCAATGGAGATAAAGGCACTGAACCCAACGTGTTCATCCAGGCTCCAATCTAACACGGCAGTGCAGAGGGCGCCACTCTGGCTGATGAAGCCGACATGACCGGGTCGGGCCATGGTGCTGGCAAAGGTAGCGTTGAGTCCAGTCAGCGGGTTCATCACGCCGAGGCAGTTGGGTCCGATGATGCGCAGCTTTCCCCGGCCCGCTTGCTCCAGGACGTGTTGCTCCAACTCAGCCCCCGCTGTGCCACTTTCCTTGAAACCCGCCGAAATGATAATGGCCCCTTTGACGCCCGTCTCGACACACTCAGCAATAATACCCGGCACCGTCTGTGCGGGTGTGGCAATGACAGCTAGATCAACTGGCTCTGGCAGGGCCGCGAGGTTGGGGTACGCTTTGATGCCTAGAACGCTGGCACGCTTCGTATTGACGGGAAAAACCGTTCCCCCAAATGGATTGCTGATCAGGTTCCAAAGGAGCGTACGCCCGACGCTCCCCGCTGTTTCCGTCGCCCCAACGACTGCGATGCTCTTCGGTGCGAAGATGGCATTAAGGGGATGGTGCTGCTTGTAACGAAAAACAGCACTGGGGGTCACTCTATCACGAGGAAGATCAGCGGATGATTCTCCCGGTCTCCTTGCCTCCATAAGCCTCGACGTCCTTTCATATTCAGAGCAATACAATTGAGTAACATGAGGGCAAAATGAGCATCACTCAGATACGCATCAAGAGAATAGACCCTGCACGAAAGACGCTACATACGTCTGTACACGCTGCTACTAACCTGTTTTGACAAAAACCAGTAACAGGCCAAAAGCATTGAAAGCGATATCCACAGGGTATGATACCCAGGGCGTACAGGATTTGCAAGCACAGGCATGAGAACAAAGGATGATGCAGCCTGTGCTAGCCATGACTGTTGAACACCACCACATCGGCCTGGCTGGCGTCGGCGGCTGAAAGGATGGTAGAGGGCGGAGGGCCAAAGGGAACGAGTATTTCCGTTGGGACGCCCTCGAACATGCTGGATGCGGCCACATCGGTCAGGTATGTCCTGGCCTCGTAAGAAATTGTCTCGATTCTAAAGCAAGACACTGGAGAAGGATGAGGATGAGGTGAGCCTGACTCAACTTCCCATTTTCAAGATGAAGGATCACAGCAATGGGCGCAGTGGCAGGAGCAGAGTCTCGGCGAGCTTTTCAAGTAGGGAACGCCGACGCCATTCTTCCAGTGTTAACTCATGGGTGTTCGATGCGTCCTTCATGAAGATGTCCTCCATCTGGCGTGCCAACACTTCGTCATAGACCTCGACATTCACCTCGAAATTGCCCACCATGCTCAACCGATCCATATTGGCGGTGCCAACGGTTGACCATGCACCGTCAATGGTCGCGGTTTTCGCATGCACCATCGCGTGCTGATAGAGGAGCAAGCGAATGCCACTCTGTAGGCACTTCATGTAGTACCCACGTGCCAACCAGTCGGCAAGAACATGGTTCGATGTCGCCGGCAACAGGATGCGCACATCCACACCCCGGCGGGCAGCAGCCAGCAACGCACGCAGGATAATGCGATCCGGAATGAAGTAGGCATGCGTCAGGTAGATGTGGTGGCGTGCTCGATCAATCGCTTCGAGGTACGTTGTGCGAATCGGAAAGATGAGCAGTTGGGGGTCATTGCGATGAACGTTGATGTGCGGGTCCCAATCCCGTGTCCCGCGCTCTGTAAGCGCAGGGAGACGGCGACTCCGATGCGTATTCCAGAAATTGATGAACACGTTTTCCAGTTCCCAGGCATCCGGTCCGGTGATGCAAGCATGTGTGTCTCGCCATTCCGTTGCGTAGAGCGACCCGATATTGTAGCCACCTACGAAGGCAGTGTACCCGTCAACAACCAGTAACTTGCGGTGATCCCGCGCATAACTGCGCAGGTGGAAGGGATGCCAGGGCCAGGAAAAGAGCGGGTATTCCAGAACATGAAGTGCTGCCGGAAATCGCTTGAAGCAGCGTGGAATTACCAGATTCGCAAAGCTATCAAAGATAATAGAGACGTCAACGCCTCGCTCCGCCGCACGCGAGAGTTCCTGCTTGAACTGCCGCCCAATCGGATCGTCCTTCCAGATAAAGGTTTCCACGACAATGTGTTCTCGCGCCTGCCGAATCGCCTGCAACATAGCCGCATAGAGGTCTTCGCCGTAGGTATAGAGGCGCATTTCTGAGTTGCCAATCCCTACCGGCGTCGAATGCGAACGTGGGAAACGTCCCTGTGAGTGGTAGCGTTTGCGCCAGGCATCTATGACGAGGAGGACACTGATTATCAGGGCTTGAGCCGCGAAAAATAGAGCAAGGCTCCACGTCAACAGGCGTCGGATCATACGGGTATTGATCATCTCCCTTTCTCTCTTCTTGTGTCTCTTCAGATCTGCTGACTTTTGTCTGTCATGTCTGGCGGTCGCACAATCAAGAGTGGAAGCCTGGTGGCATGCAAGACTCGCAAGGTGATACTGCCCATCAACCACCGTTGCAGCCCACTATACCCATGCGTTGCCATCGCGATCACTTGAGAACTGCCAGACGCTCCTGTCCTCTCAGTATCCTCGCCCTGCTCTGCTACTCTGATAATCCCTGCCGCGATATCGGTATCTACGGTCACAGACCAGGTAATAGAGAGCTTGAGGTCTGCTATGGGACTGTCGAGCAGACCCTCGCGCAATTGCTCTGCGAGGGCATTGAGGTATTGTTCCGTCTGCTGCATAATGGTCTCTCGCTCACGCTGACCAGGATGAGTTTCATCCGGCAAAACCACCGCTCGTGTGAGATGCAGAGCGCCTTGCGCAGGTGCTGCCAGGGCGGCAATGAGCTGGGCCGCGGGGATAATCGCCGCCTGGGCTCGCACCGAACCATCCAGAGGAATGAGTACTCGCAAAGGACTACCCTCCTGTGAAAGTGAAGGGACAGGGACTGGCCCATCTTCGCGCAGCACAAGCACTGGAACTGGAGCAAGTTGGCTCACTTTTTCTGCAACACTGCCCATAGTCCAGCGCATCATGCCTGTATAACCATGGCTGCACAGCACAATCAGATCGATGTGATGGGAGTCCGCCACCGAGAGAATGGTTGCCGCTGCATCACCCAGAAGTACCTCCGTTTCTGTGTGGACGCTTTGTAGACTGCCCGAACTGGTCAGATTCTTCAGGTAAGCCCTGGCCTCTTCAAGGGTCGCATTGATGACGGACTGTGTTGCGATGGGTTCAAGAGTGAAATAGGCTACAAACTCGTTGGGGATACTCACGACTCGCAGCAACACGACCGTTCCACCCTCGGCCTGTGCCAGGCGTGCAGCGACAGGGAGTGCCTGCTCTGCACGTGCTGATCCATCCAACGGGACAAGCACTCGTTTCAACATGTGATATTCCTGCCTTTCTGAACTGATCTGGCAAGGCCAGCGACTGTTTGCACTTCATTACAAAATTTTCTTCCTGTACTATCTATTGCTGCCCGGCTCCCTTGCTCAACTGTAGACCCCGCAGCGTCTGGGCATTGAGCGCCACAACCACGGTACTGAGCGACATCAGCAGCGCCCCGATAGCTGGCTGCAAGACGATGTTGAACGGAGCCAGCACCCCGGCTGCCAGCGGCAAAGCAATCACGTTATAACCCACCGCCCAGGCCAGGTTTTGCACCATCTTGCGGTAGCTTGCCTTGCTCAGTTCGATAATGCGTACCACATCACGCGGATCATTTTTGACAAGGACAATGCCTGCCGACGCACGTGCAACGTCGGTACCTGCACCAATAGCGATGCCGACATCCGCTTGCGCCAGCGCAGGTGCATCATTCAAGCCGTCGCCAACCATCGCCACTCGTACCCCGCTCCGCTGCAACTCCTTGACCCGTTCACTTTTGTGTTCTGGTAGCACCTGCGCGAAATACTCGTCAATGCCAAGTTCGGCAGCGACCCAGAGTGCCACCTCTTCCGCATCCCCGGTCAGCATCGCCACTCGCACGCCGTGCTGTTTGAGCATCGCCACCGCCTCACGGCTCTCTGGACGAATAACATCGGC
>DATGJV010000008.1:0-5339 GCA_035295005.1 Ktedonobacteraceae bacterium
GACCGAAAAATGGATACGAACATATACAATGCTGCAAACCAGCTGCCTGAAGCGGAAATCGCAGCAAATGAGGCTACCATTCGTACACTCCTTCAGCGACTCAACGAGTCCTGGGGCGATGCAGACGCTTACGCGGCGCTGTTTACAGAGGATGCGGATTATGTTGCCTTCGATGGCTCGCATGCACGAGGGCGCAGTGAGATTGCGGAGGTTCACCGCCCTCTCTTCGAGGGCATCTTGAAAGGCTCCCGGTTGGTCGAAGTCGGTATGCCGGTGGAAGTGCGTTTTCTGGCACCCAATGTGGCTCTTGTCCATAGTGGAGGGGCAGTACTCCGGGTACGCCAGAAGAAGCCGTCGCGTCGTGCGATTTCCGTTCAAACCCTGGTTGCTGTCAAATATGAAGGCCGCTGGCTTTTGACAGCGTTCCAGAATACACGCTATCGCCCGTTCGCGCAAACACTGCCGGGGAAATTTTTCACTCGTATGCAGCGTATGAAGAGCTGATATCTATTATCCATGCACCATCACCACTCGCACTAGCCCGACCAGCGCGGCCCCGATAATCAAGAATATTGTGTTGACGTTCCAGCGCAGGAGCAGAATGAGGCTGACGACAGCGATGGCTATCGTCCACGCATCTACAAAAGCCAGGCGACCCAGCAGGATTGCAGCTGCCGCGATAGCGCCTAACGCCCCGGCGGTGATGCCTTTTAGAAAAGCTCTGGCAAGGGGAGCATTGCGGATACGGCGCAATAATGGCGTCAGGCTGAGAACCAGGATGAACGAGGGCAGGAATATCGAGACGGTGGCAACGATAGCGCCAGGCACACCAGAGGCGGCATACCCGGCGAAAGTGGCAACAACGGTGACTGGGCCGGGCGTGAGTTGACCCAGTGCAAGACCATCAAGGAGTTGTCTGGTAGTGATCCAGTGCGGCCCATTCACCAGTTCTTGCTGCAACAACGGCGCAATTACTAACCCACCCCCAAACATCAGCAAGCCAATTTTGACGAAGACCAGCGACAGCGTAAACAGCCCGGTTACCGTTGTTGGCAAAGCATACAACAGCGTTTTTACCGCCAGCAGTGGTGTGAGAACAAAACTTCTGGCTGTTGTCTGGCTCTTCGGTTGCTCGTTTTCTTGCGTGGGCGTTGGTGCGGAAGCCTGTACACGTCCATAGAGCAGCATTCCCGCGAGACCAGAGAGCAGCAAAATGGTGACAAGGTTGAATGAAAGCGGCAATATCGGGAGAACAGTAAAGACGCAAGCGAGGATGCCAATACACCAGCCAGAAAAGGTGGTCAGCGCCGTTTTGCTAGAACGGTACAATGTATTTACGATAATTGCCACAACAACCGGGCCAATACCAACGAAAAGTGCGCCCACGGCAGGTAACGCGCCATACTGGATGTAGGCCCACGACAGGATAAGCACCATCACGAAAGCTGGTGCAATAAAGCAGCTTCCGCTTACCAATCCACCAACAATCCCTCCATACAGGTACCCCAGGTAGATCGAGAGTTGCGTCGAAGTTGGCCCAGGCAGCAGGTTACAGACCGCCAGCCCTTCAAGGAACTCTTCACGAGTCGTCCATTGGCGGCGTTTCACATAGGCATCTTCCATCAAGCCGATGTGTGCTAGCGGCCCACCAAAACCAATGATGCCCAGTTTGAGAAATAGAGCGGCGATAGAGCGCAACTTTTGCCGGTACGTTTGTGTCATGTATCCCTCACAAAAAATGTAGGGGCCTGCTTTAGCACGCCCAACTCGACGAGCGCAGCAATGTCGAGTCACTAAAGTATACGCTCTATATCATGACACCCTTTGCCATATTTATTTCATCATGTCTGGTGGATCATTTTAATGGCGATACCAGAAATGATCCCAGGCTAGCCAGAAATTGTCTGCGGTGGAGGAGACGGTACGCGGCCCTTCAATTACTACGCCAGTGCGGCCCATGAAGTCGTTGGCGCGTTCAGGGTCTGCCAGTTCAACACGGAACGTGACTGGCCCCTCGACTTTGTAGGGTTGCGGCCAATTGCTCATGCTGAGGGCTTGCGCGACGCGCATTTCGATCAATGAACAGGCGTCTCTTGGCGCGAGGTTGCGCGATGAAAAGCGGCCCAGACCGGTTTTGACTGGCGCGGTAATCACTTCGTTTCCCAGTAATGTCGTAACTTCTCGACAGGTTGCCTCGTCGCCAGCTACAAAAATGGCTGGAACATTCCAGCAACCGGCAATGGCCGCGAGAATGCCGCTTTCGCCGACCAGCGTCCCATTGATAGTGGCGTTGTACCATGCTTCAGATGAAACTGTGTGACACAGCACTCCATCGGGCGTGCCGGCCATTGCATGTGCGCCCACGAACAGAATGGCGTCGCATCCCTGTTCAAAAGCCTCGATGTAGCGTCCCCAGGGATAGCCGAAGACGTATTGCGCCCCCGATTCCAGGTGTTCGGGCAAGAAACTCTTGAAATTGTACGCGCTGCCCGCGCCATGACAATCCACTACAATGATGTCACTGACACCCGCCGCACGAGCGCCGCGCACAGCCGCGTTCATCTCATCGGTGTACAATTTGCGGCTTTGCTCATAAAATGGATGACCGGCGGAAACCTGCTCCCACGTCTCAATACACGAGATACCTTCCATATCACAGAAAATCACGACCCGCATGTTGCTCTTTCCCCCTTTTAGACTTTTCTCGCTTTTGCTTTTTGTCTGTTATTTTTTACAACGGGCGAATCATATTCGCGGTAAGCCCTTTTCCCGATTTTCCAACCAAAGTACCCGAAAAGAATTGCCGCGCCAATAGCGACCAGCGCCATGACGACACGTATCATAATAGCGAGATAGCCCTGGAAAACGGAGGCAAATGTATCGCCGTAGAGACGCCCAACTATCGCGATACTCAGGCTGAGTACAAGGCCAATGGTCACCCCCAGGCAACAGCCGAGCGGCCCACCGTTCGCCTCGCCCCGTGCCTCTGGCGGCAACAACGATTCGGGCGTGGGGTCGGCTACTACGGGCGCTTGCTCTGCTACGGGTTGCGCATCGTCGCTTTCCCCATCTATACCTGTTGTTTCTGTGATCCCGACATCCTCAATATCTTGTCTGTACGGGTCTGCTTTCGTATTCTGTTCTGGCATGAGCGGCTGAGGAAATTCCTCTGACATGCTGCACCTTCCTGGTAGGGGCCGATTTTATCGTGCCCACCGCCGATTTATCGGCCTCTGTCCCAAATGTGATTCCAGCAAATATTTCCCGCGTTGCCGATAAATCGGCGGTGGGCACGATAAAATCGGCCCCTACAGTGGCAATGAATACTATAAAACTTAAAACGTCCCGAATTGGCGATCACCAGCATCGCCCAGACCTGGCACGATATAACCCATATCGTTGAGGCTATCATCAAGCGCAGCGATATAGATATCAATATCGGGGTGAGTCTGTGACAGTTTGAGCAAGCCATAGGGGGCAGCGATGATACCTACGTAAGATAGACGGGGAATGCCGCGCCGTTTGAGAACGTTGATCGCGTCAATCGCCGAACCGCCCGTTGCCAGCATAGGGTCGACGGCGTAGGCCACCTGCAAATCAACTTTATGCGGCAAGCGGTTATAATATTCCATCGCCTGCAACGTCTGCTCGTCCCGCCGTAATCCCAGGTGCCAGACTTGCACATCGGGAATGACCTCACGGAAAGCCTCCGCCAATCCCAGACCAGCGCGTAAAATCGGCGTCACGCCGATCCCTCCCGCCAATCGTTGCCCCACCATCGGCTTCAAAGGGGTCTCAACGGGATATGGCTCCAGAGCCAGCGAGGCCGTCGCCTCATAAGCCAGTAACGCGCCAATCTCTTTGACCAGCCGGTAAAACTCCGGCGGCTGTGTGTTGATATCACGCAACGCCGTCATTTTATGTGCCATTACTGGATGTGTGGAGATGTGGACTCTTGGCAGGTTCAGCACCTCTTCTCGCGCTGGTTGCGCTATGCCTTGCATTGGCAAACCCGGCTTGCCCCCGCTTTGTGTTGTTGTTTCAGCCATACTATCTATCTCCCTGTATGTAAAGTAATATGTATACCATCGAATCGCGGGCATGATAAAGCGTGTTCCCATAGATATGAGAACACGTATCCACTGGGAATATTGTACCAGAGTTTGCTATACAGCGTCGAATCCGCTATTAATGGCTCCGGTTGAAAAAGTAATTGATGAGCGCGATAGTGAGGCAGACAACGCCCAGTCCAATCAGCCGCCCGACAAGTACAAAGAATGCCAGGCTCGAGTCTCCCAGCAGAATCCCCAGGATGGGAATCAGCATGACGACTGAGACAATGGCGAGCGCCATGCGCTGACCTGCTGTGATCATCGAGGGATTCGGAGTAACCTGGTATTGCCCCAGCTTGTATCCCTGCGGCTCGTTGACAGGTGGCCTTACATTCGGCTCTTCTTCATAGGTGGCGTGAGGGGTGTAGCCCGCCGAATAGCCCGAATACCCGCGCTGCTCCTCGTCAAAATTCATTTGTTGTGACATAACCCTGTACTTTCTTTACTCTTCTGTATGTTTTAACTCATTACGTTTAAATACGCAGGGATGGATAGTAAGTTACATGGCCGCTCTACCTGAATCAAATTTCCATCTGACAACAGGCCAAAAGGTACCGCAGATTGGTGAAACATGGACAAACCACACCTTTGCAATGTTATCTTTGATAGAGCCTACCAAAACGTCCAAAGAGTTACCGGTTACGTGACATTGGCGAAGAAATACTGTATACTAACCAGGAATTTTAGTGTTTTATGGTGTGATCCGGAGGTCGAACTTTCGTGAAGATTACGTGTACACAGCAAAACCTGAGCCGTGGACTTTCTATTGTGAGCCACGCCGTCTCAAATCGTAGCACCCTGCCAATCCTTGCCAACGTGTTGGTGGCAACCGAGGATGGACAATTGAAGTTGTCCGCTACCAACCTCGAAATTGGCATCAACTATTTAGTCGAAATTGCAGAGACCATTGAAACTGGCGCGACCACCGTTCCCGCCAAACTGATCGCCGATTTCGTTGGCAGCTTGCCGCCTGAACTGGTGGAGATTTCTGTCCCTGAAGATTCCAGCACGCTCACCGTCAAAAGCGGTGATAGCGAAGCGGAAATTAAGGGCATGGACTCCTCTGAATTTCCACTCATTCCTACCAGAGAGGGCAACGAGTCGCCGGTGATTATTAGCGCGGCCCTCCTTAAAGAGATGATTGCCGAAGTGGCATTCGCCGCCGCCGACGACGAATCGCGTCCCGTCTTTACCGGCGTTCTGGTGCAGGTAGGCGAGAACAAAATC
>DATGJV010000009.1:0-6176 GCA_035295005.1 Ktedonobacteraceae bacterium
CCAGTTGAGCTACCACACGCCGAAAGGATGAGTAGCGGTATGCATACAAGAACGATCAAGAGCTTTGCTCGCGATGATTGTGTCAGGAGAGACATATTTCCTCCTCATAATTAAATGGACAATAAACAATGATGCAGCCAATGCATCACGAAAATCGGCTATGCTTTGGCGACCTGGGCTGATGCTTGTAGGCGTAAGCCTTCAGGAGTCAGGCGGCGTTCAAGCCAACTCATAGCAATTTCTACGATCATTGCCAGCACAGCTACAGGAATTGCGCCGGCGAGAATTTCTGTATTGTTCAAGTTGTACAACCCATCCACGATATAGTCGCCGTAGCCACCCGCACCAATAATTGCCGCCAGCGTTGCTGTAGCGATAATTTGTACTGCGGCAGTACGTACTCCTGCTGCGACAATCGGTAAAACGAGCGGCGTGCGGATGCGCGTGTTGATTTGCCACGCTGTCATCCCCATGCCTCGCGCTGCATCAATTATCGCGGGATCAATCCCCCGTATGCCTGTATAGGTGTTGAGCAAAATTGGCGGAATACCCAGCACAATCAATGCCACAACCGTGGGGGTGAAGCCAATGCCAAGATAGGGTAAGGCGGCGATGAGAAAGGCGATGATGGGGATTGCTCGCATCAGGCCGCTGAGATTGACGGCAATAAAAGCCAGCACGGCACTCTTTGATACGGCAGCCCCAATGACGACACCTATCACAATAGCGAAGACGATGGAAAAGAGACAAATCTGGATATATGCGCCGGTTTGTCCCAGGAAGTTATTGTTCGGGTCGGTAATAAACTTTATCAATGCGTTCATGCTATCTGGACCTTTCTCTATGCGATTGAAAGTCTACCGCGACCCCTGTTCAGCGTAATTTGCACGAGCAAAAGCAGTAAATCGGTAATGATGGCGAAAAGTGCGATCAAAATAGCACCGGCAACTACTGCGTCGGTATCATTTGTCGTGATATTCTTAAAAATGAGGTCGCCAAGTCCTCCTTCGCCCACCAGCGAAGCCAGCGATGCAATACCAATGGTTGTGACGGTGGCAACGCGAACACCGGCGATAATGACCGGCAGCGCGAGTGGCATGGTTACACGCAAGAATAATTGTCGCGAGTTCATTCCCATCGCTCGCCCAACTTCTATCATGAGCGGATCAATGCCATTAATGCCAGTAGCAATATTGCGCACCAGTACCAGTTGCGCATACAGGATCAACGGAATAATAGCCGTGGCAAAACTGAGACCGAGACCGGGAATGGTGATCAATATGCCCAGGAGGGCAATGCCGGGAATAGTGTAAAGCAGACCGGTGAAGGTAATCACCGGAAGATAAAGTCGGCGATAGCGTGCGACGAGTATTCCGAGCGGAATAGCGATAAGCAAGGAAATAAGCATACTGATGCCGACAAGCTGAATATGTCCCCAGATGAGGTTTGGGATACTTTCCGGGTCAGTCAGATCGTAGTTGTAGGATTGGAATAAATAATGCACAAAACTCCTCTATGGGCGTGCTACGAGGCACAAAAGAGCTAAAATCTAGTCTGCTGGTAGACGATATCGTTACAGTGTGCCTGGGAATTGCCATGACTAATGGCGGGGGAGAGCCTATATTCGCCACAGGTGAATATATCTTTATCGTTCTGCTGTAATGGATAGTTGTATGCGGGATTATGTGGTGCGGGGAGTTTGTGCATGGCTTCGGAACGAGGAGAATCAGAAGAACATGTTACATAATCTCGCCAATGTGCCGAAGATACGGCATCCGGTCTATTATCATGATCATGATAGTACTGTATCATATCGCTGACGTTCCTTTGTTCTAGAAATTGCCGTTACAAGCTACCTGATAATTATACGAGATAGCTTGAGGAATTGCAAAGATTGTAAAGCACGTATCTGTATCATGGCTGGTGAAGGTAGGGCTATTCGCCAGTAAGCGGTAATCGTACAGTAAACACTGAGCCGACGCCTTCTTTGCTCTCGACAGTCAGTGTGCCGCCGTGTTGTTCGACAATCTGGTGGGCGCTGGCAAGCCCGATGCCGGTGCCGCTGAATTGACCGGTTGTGTTGCTTGCACGGCGGAACTGTTCGAAGATGTGAGGAATATCTGCGGCGGGAATACCGATACCAGAATCGTGTACGGCGATTGCCGCGCTACGCCCATTCCCGTTTTCACCCTGCTCAATAGCGACATTGATGATAATTTCTGTACTGTCTGGACTGTATTTGATGGCATTAGAGAGCAGATTGCCGAGGACGCGCTCCAGTTGGGCTGTGTCCCACTCGCCAATAATTTCTTGTTCTGAGGTCTCGACACGCAAGGTGTGTTTTTCAGTTGTCTGCTGGTATGCTGTCGTTGTTCTGTGAACAAGCTCAATAAGATCGGTGGGTTCCAGATCAAGTTCGAGAGGCTGGCCCGTTTGCAGGCGTGCGAGATTAAGCAACTCGTTAATGAGCGTCACCATCTTTGTAGAGGTTGCATCAATTTTTGTTAAGCCATCCACCAGTTGCCCTGTGTCCAGTTCGCTGCCCTTCATGATTTGTCGTTTAAGCAACTGCGCATACCCTTTAATGGTACTGACGGGATTCTTCAAATCGTGTGTGACAAGGGAGAGCATTTCGTCACGTCCACGAATTGCGGATTGCGCAGAATGATAGAGTTCCGCGTTTTCGATGGCGACCGAAGCCATTTGCGCAAATTGTACCAGGATTGCCTCGTCTTCTTCGGTAAATTCGCCTTTATATTTATCAGAAAGCTGGATCACGCCGAGGTTTTGTCCGTTACGGCCAATCAATGGAACGGCGAGCCAGCCGCGCAGCGGGGGATGATGTTCTGCCTCCTTCCCGAACCCGCGCCAGGCAGGATGTTGTTCCAGTTCTTTCTGGGTCATACGCATGGGCTTATTGGTTTCACAGACGACAGAGTAGATACCCGAACCATCGGGCGGTGTATCGTAGTCGCGCCAGTGCGCATATTTTTCAGAGAGCGAAACGGCATTGATATCTTGCCTCTGACCATTGACAGTTCTCGTCGTAATCGCCTGATGCGCTCCGATAACGGCTCGCGCCTGGTCGGTAATTAACAACAGTCGTTCTTCAAGAGAATTTGTTGACATAATCACAAGTGAAGCCTGTGCCAACTTTTGTAGTTTTGCGGCGTGTTCTCGCTCATCGTCAGTTGTCTGCTGGCGCATTTTCGCTATCCTGAGATGGGTATCGACGCGGGCCAGTAATTCGCGTGCGGAGAACGGTTTGATGAGGTAATCGTCCGCGCCCGCTTCCAGTCCTTCGACGGCCGATTCTTCACCGGCCCGTGCCGAAAGCAGGACAATGGGAATATCACTTGTTTCAGGGTTGGTGCGCAAAGCTTTGAGCAACTGGAAACCATCCAGCCCAGGCATCATCACATCGCTAAGCACGAGGTCTGGTTTTTGTTTCTGTATGGCGGCGAGAGCGGCATTCCCATCGGCTACTGCATCAACCAACCAGTATTTGCTCAGTAGTCGTTTGACATAATCACGCATATCGGCATTATCATCGGCGAGGAGAATACGTGTATTGGACGTGTGTGCTGGTTCGCCTATTTCGCTGTAGGGCGATGTTTCTGGCCCGGTTACGCCTGTTTCACCTGTATCTTGTGCATTTGCATCGGATGGCAACCAGCGAGCAGCCTCCTCGATATAAGGAGATGCGAACTGGATAACAGGAGTGGTATCTGATTGTGGCGTCTCGCGAATACGTTCAGATGGCAGGTGCGCTAATCCTAAAGGAATGGACACGGTAAAGGTTGTTCCTTCGTCCACCACACTATCTACTCGCACCGTGCCAGCGTGGAAGTGGACGAGTTCGTTCACGAGGGCCAGACCGATGCCTGAACCCTCGTGTGTGCGTGTGCGAGTACCTTTGACCTGGTGAAAACGCTTGAAAAGATGCGGTAGCTCTTCTGCTGGGATGCCGATGCCGGTATCGCTCACCGCCAGTTCGATGGCATTGTCTATTGCTCGCAATGTGACTGCAATCTGCCCTGAGAAGGTAAACTTAAAGGCATTGGAGAGCAGGTTCAGCACTATTTTCTCCCACATATCGCGGTCTATATACACTGGCTCGGCGAGTGGTGGGCAATCTATCACGAGTTTCAGGCCAGCTTGCTCCACGGCGGAACGGAAAACGCTGGCTAAATCGGCAGTAAATGTGGCTAGATCGGTTGGCTCGTATATCGCTTGCAGGCGGTTTGCCTCGATACGCGAGAAATCGAGCAGCGTATTGACCAGTTTGAGCAGACGTAATCCGTTACGACGCACTATCTCGAGACGTTTACGCTGGTATGAATCTAAGGGATGCTCACTATTGTTCAGTATGTCTTCTACGGGGCCGAGCAAGAGGGTGAGCGGTGTGCGGAATTCGTGGCTGACATTGCTGAAGAAGGTAGTCTTGGCGCGGTCTAATTCAGCCAGCGCCTCCGCTCGCTCTTTTGTCTCCTGATACGTGCGCACTTTGGCGATTGAGTTGGCGATCTGGCCCGCCACCAACCCGAAGAAATTGCGATAATCATTGTCGAGGTCTCGTAATGGACTGATGCCTGCAACCAGCAATCCATAAGGGATGGATTGCCCGGCACGCGACATGGGCAGTACGAGTGCGCAATGCGGCAGAATGTTATATGTCTGCGTCACGCTGAATTTCAACTGTTGAGGAAGCGCCGCGACGAACGCCGGTTCACCTGTACGAACGACCTGAGCCATAGACCACGGCCCTGGGCAATCATCTGACTGTGCTATATCAACGACGAAAGGACAGTATTCGGCGTTGGGAACCAGTCCGAACATACTGGCCTGAACTGCCTGTGTCCCCTCTGTCCCCTGCTGTTGCAGTAAATAGAGTAATGCGAAAGGGATATCGGCGGCATTTTCGGCGAGGGTTTCAGCGGCGATGGAGCAAACCTCTGTTGCGTTCTGGGCTTCGGCTGTACGTTCCGCCAGTTCATGCAGCGTATGCAGCCGACGTGCGCCGAGTACCTGACCGGTTGTCTCGGTGACGGCAGTAAAGACGCCGCCAATGCCGCCTGTCTCGTCGTGGATGGGACTGTAAGAAAAAGTAAAATAACATTCTTCGACGTAGCCGTTACGAACCAGAGGTAACATCTGGTTATCGGACCACGTGGCTTCACCCCGTATGAGAACGCCTTCCAGCATGGGACCGATGATGTCCCAGATTTCAGGCCAGCATTCGCGGCCACGTTGCCCCATTGCTTGCGGATGCTTGCTGGCACCGAGCATAGGACGGTAGGCATCATTATACAGCATCACAAGTTCTGGACCCCACCAGATAAGCATCGGAAAACGCGACATCAGGCAGATACTGATAGCCGTACGCAAACTTTGCGGCCACTGTTCAACCGGGCCAAGCGGCGTCTGTGACCAATCGAGTGTGCGCATAAGCTCTCCCATATCTCCGCCACCCGAAAATATGCCATGAATCGCGGATACATTCACCGATGCAGGTACGCCATCCATGCTCGTATCTCCTTACAGGTAAAAATTTCTCGGTAAGCGATGTTACCAGAGTATTATGCTGTGGTGCCGAACAGGGTACCCGCACGGAGTACCCCTACTATATACGTAGCCACGCAATGCGTGCCGCCTGGCGATTATTTGCAGACTCAGGGGCTTATCCATCGGAAATATGAGGCATACCCCCGTAATTCTGCTCTTAACTCACCCATCTTAAGTTTGTATTAAATTCTAATGCTTCAGGTGTAGGAAGTCAAACTGAGCATTAGATCAGGCTCTTGTTGTAGTCACGTTCTCCGCTTGCTGGCGTACGCGGGAAATTGCGTGGTTGATACTGGTAAGGGTGATAAAGCCCAGAGGTTCGTGCGTATGATTATCTTCTATAGCGAGTGCGGGCGCGGCGGTCTGGAGGAGTTGTAGCATGGCCTGTAGCAGCGTAGTAGCGGAAGAACAGGTCGGAACATCCCCCCGGTGAGCCGATGAGACGACTTCTGGTTCCGCGGCCAGGGCATCAGTGACGGGCAGGTACTCCAGTTGGCGTAGGATATTCTCCGCCCCGACGAGTTGGCTGACAAACTCATCGGCGGGGTGTGCTAGCAGTTCGATTGGAGTACCGAGCTGTATCAGTTTTCCTCCGTGCAGCACTGCTATCT
>DATGJV010000010.1:0-2556 GCA_035295005.1 Ktedonobacteraceae bacterium
TTTATGTATTGGTTTCACCTATGAGAACCAGTACCCACAAACAAGGAGTTTTTATGCCCGATTTACGACCCGATGTCGCTTCTGAACAGGTGCTTGTGTTACTGAATCAGCATTTTAGCACGCCCATAGCCGATCTTGTCCCCGTTGAAGGCGGACAGGTGGCACGCACCTTTGCCTTCCGCACCGGAGAGCAGGAATATATCATCCGTTTCAACCATGATAGGATGCTGAATTCCAATTTCCCCAAAGAAGTATACCTCATGCACAAATTTGCCGGAACAGGGATTCCGTTTCCACCCATTTTGCACGTGGGGCGGTTGGAAGAACTGCATTTTGCCATTTCGCGCAAAATGCCAGGCCAGATGCTGGAAACATTGTCTCCCCAGGAGGTGCGGAATCTCTTGCCACAGATTCTGGATATTCTAGCGATCATTCATCACATTGATGTCAGTGATACACATGGCTATGGTGGTTTCGGCGACCAGGGCGAAGGCCATTTCACCAGTTGGAGCGACAGCTTGCAGATGGTTGCCAGAGAGGAGGCCGAAAACGACTACTTCGGCAAATGGTATAACCTGTTCGACGAGACTTTTTTAGAGCGCGACCTTTACAACGATCTGTATCAGCGTATGTGCGAACTACTCGCGTATTGTCCCGAAGAGCGTTACCTGATCTATGGCAGCCTGAGCTTGCGCAATGTGCTGGCTCAGGATGGGAAGATTACCGCAGTGTTGGATTGGCTCGACGCGGGTTATGGCGATTTTGTCTATGATATCGCCAGTATAGACTTCTGGTCATCCTGGCTGGGTGTACGTGAGGCTTTTCAGCAGTATTACCAGCAGCGTCAGTGGGAGCTTCCCTTCTACCGGGAGCGTTTGCTGTGCTATCAGTGCCACCATGCTCTGGGTGGGTTGCGCTTTTTTGCCAAAAGTGGACACGAGGAAAGCTATCAATTCACACGCCAGATTATCTTGCACAAGCTGGATACTTACAAGAGATAACCATTTGCTTCTGGTTCTCTTGATGGCCTGTCTCGTGAACGAGTAAGGACAAGGCACTGTTGCCTTGTCCTTGCTGCTTTGTTGTGACCAGAGACTACTGCTGCTTTGCCTCGGGTTCAGAGATTAGCGGGTCAGCATGACGATGAATGAGTTTCCAGCTATCCCCTTCGCGGCGGAAAAGTTCGGTCACGCGCAGGTTAAAGGGGACGCCCTCTGATTTACCACGCAGGTGAGCAGTGGCACGCTGGAAACCAACCCAGTAAGCAAGGCCGTCACCCGCGGCCATGTGCAGTATCTCTAGTTGATTCTCACCTCCGCTTTCGAAGCTCGCGGCGTCATGTTCGTATTGGGACCAGACCGCTTGAACGCCCTGACGGTATCCTCCCGCTGGTCCGAAGAAGGTAGCGGGGGAGTCATGAGCAACAATCTCGCCGAGCGGGGTTGCCTCGCCGTTCACATAGGCGTTTGCTGCCTCGTTGCGCTGCTTCATGAATTGCTCGAAATCGTGCTGATCATTGTTCATTCAAATGCTCCTCTCAATCATCATTGTTCTCTTTTTCATTACCGGTTATTTCGCTTCTGTGCAAAGTATACTTGATGCCAGCGACAACAGTATGTCAGTAGCAAAAGAACATTTTAATGAGGAAGCACTGTGCAGCAGATACGGCTCCGCTGTATCTGCTGCACAGTGCTTCCTCTTAAAATCTCTCATGTGATATACTCAAAGGGCGTGGGTCCACCTGATGCCTGACCCACCTTGTATGTATATTTCCATAGTGTACGAAAAAAGGAGCGATTGCATGGGACGACTTGAAGGACGTGTTGCCTTTGTCACCGGAGCGGGCAGGGGCATTGGAGCCGCTACTGCCCTGCGCATGGCGGAAGAAGGCGCTCGTGTGGCCCTTGCCGATATAGATGCTGAGGGCTGTAAACAGGTGGCGGCTGAACTGGAACGCATTGGTTCAGAGGGCCTTGTGGTTCCTTGCAATGTCGCCGATAGCGCGATGGTGCAGAACGCCGTTGATACCGCCGCCAGTCACTTTGGTCGCCTGGATATTTTGGTCAACAACGCGGGCGTCCTGCGCGATAATCTGCTTTTCAAAATGTCTGAGGAAGATTGGGATACCGTTATCAACGTGCATCTCAAGGGTGCGTTTCTCTGTAGTCGTGCTGCGCAGAAGTACATGGTCGAGCAGAAATACGGGCGTATCGTCTCGCTCTCCTCGACCTCTGCCCTGGGAAATCGCGGTCAATCAAACTATTCTTCCGTCAAGGCCGGTCTGCAAGGCTTGACGCGCACACTGGCAATCGAACTTGGCCCGTTCGGCATCACCGCCAACGCCGTCGCCCCTGGCTTCATTGATACCGAAATGACGCGCTCGACCGCTCGCCGCCAGGGCTTTGACCCCGACGAAGTTATCGCCAATGCATCGAAGCAGATACCCGTGCGCCGTGTCGGCCAACCCCGCGACATCGCCAACGTCATCTGCTTCCTCTGCTCAGACGAAGCCGGTTTTGTCAACGGCCAGATCATTTACGTAGCCGGTGGCCCCCG
>DATGJV010000011.1:0-4493 GCA_035295005.1 Ktedonobacteraceae bacterium
CCGAACTGTTCGGCTCTTCCTACCGGCCCTATTGGCCCAACGGGACTCATACCCACAGGCCCTGCTGACCCGGCCTCTGCCCGCATCGTGGAACCATCGGAGACGGGAGGCTGATTCTGCATAGAGTTCCTTAGTTCATAGATGAAGGTGAATTGTGTATCGCCGATACGGATGATATCGCCATGCCGGAGCAAGCGCGGGGGGTTGTGGTAAAGTTCCTGTTCGTTGACAAATGTATGATTGGTACTCCCCAGGTCAACAAGCATATGGTTCTGGTTCTCTGAAAGAATCTCGGCATGATGCGACGAGACTTTCGGATCGTTGCTCAAGACCAGCTGGTTATCCGGGGCACGCCCAATGGTGAATCTGGCAACGCCCAGTGGGATTTTACCCATTGGGCCTGTGAGTAAAGCATACATACTCTCCATATTACGTCCCTCCAGCGAAGTCATATTCACTTTCGCTTCGTTCAAATGTCTCCATAGCACTCAGCCATTTGATTATCCGTAGTCTAGCACAGACTCTGCGGCATGTCGAGTAGGTATTTCACCGTCATTCTGTGAGCTTTTAAACACTTGCGCCAGTAGGGTAAACTAGCCATATGCAATACAGACTCTAACCGGATAATCAATTAAAACGTATACCTTTCAGTGGCACCGGTAGAAAAATGGTGATGATAGTTATTAAAACAGATAATAATGCAAGGGATTAGCATTGTTACAAAAGGAGTTTGTGGTGATTGAAACCCCTCCTCTTAATAACGAAGACGTCGTTATTAGCACGAGTAGACTGACAAAAGCCTTTGGCACGCTTGTTGCGGTGAACGATCTGCATTTGCAGGTGATGCGTGGAGATGTTTTTGGTTTTCTTGGCCCCAATGGTTCTGGGAAAACGACGACGATTCGCATGTTGCTTGGCCTGATTCGTCCAACGGCGGGCCGGGCAGTGATCTTTGGTATGGACACTGCCTACCAGCTTCCGCTTATTCTCCAACGCATAGGCGCAATTGTAGAAACGCCCATCTTCTACCCTTACCTGTCCGGCATTGACAATTTGCGAGTCGTCGCGGCAGCCTCCGGTATGGTATCGGGGAAAGCGAGCCAGCGCCGCGTTGATGAAGTGTTAGATATTGTTGAGCTACGTCCTCAGGCCAATTATGCGTACCGCAAGTACTCGCTTGGTATGAAGCAGCGCCTCGGTATCGGAGCCACTTTGCTGACCGACCCTGAGTTAGTGATGTTGGACGAACCTACGAACGGACTTGACCCGGCGGGGATGCTTGAGATTCGCCAGCTGATCCAGCGATTGGCGGCCCTGGGAAAAACCATTTTCATCTCCAGCCATATGCTGTATGAGATACAGCAGGTATGTAATCGCGTGGCAATTATGCAAAAGGGCAACTTGATTAAACAGGGGGCGGTGGCCGAGCTATTACGACGCAATGAACAGGTGGTTGTGCGCTTCAATGTCATGGCCGAAACGGAACAAGCACTTGCCATTCTCCAGCAAGCAAAAGAACAGGGAGCCGGTTGGATTGCCAACACGCGCATAGCGACCTTGCGACCAAATGATACGGCGCTCCTGATTGATGCGCCGCGTGTCCGCTCAGCCGAAATTAACGCTATCCTGGCGCATAATAATCTCTTTGCCGCCGAGCTTCATCCGCAAGAGGGCAGCCTGGAAGAGGTATTCATGGAATTGACCACAGCGGTGGCTCCGCAGGGCAACCGACCTGGCATGGCGGCCCTGGCTGATATTCCCAACCAGGCAGCAATGCAACCAGCTCAAATTCCCCCGGTCAACGGAAAGCGAGGCAACCGATGAGTAGTACGCCACAGGCCATATCCGAACAACAAACGCCGCAGCCACCATATTCAGCGCGTTCATCCTCCGTGATGCTGGGTCGGCAAGATTATACGAGTGTTCTGCTGCGTCTCATCGGCATGGAACTCTACAAATTACGTCGCCGGGCCATGTCAAAGGTGTTCAGCATTATCAGCCTTGTCGTGGTCATCGGGGCATTTCTGGTGATTTCGCTTGCCACCATTTATGTTGTGAACAGCCCGCCTACCTCGTTTGTGCCGCCCTCTTGCGCAAAAACGAACAACGCACCGGGCTGTACTAACCAGCAGTTTTCGCAGACACAGGAAATTCAGGCACAGCAAAGCACATTACAAAGCGTTTCTGATCCGTTGCGTCTACCAACGTCACTTAATATCGTGACCGCGGTCATAGATTTCATTGGTGAGATACTGATCATCATCCTGGCCGGCAGTATTGTTGGTGGCGAGTACAGCGTCGGTACAGTGCGTTTGATGTTCACTCGTGGCCCGACGCGCACGCAGTTTTTGCTTGGCAAAATCGGCGCTATTATTGCCTGTATTGTGCTAGCCTTTGTGGTGCTAACGCCGCTGGGCATCGTGGCCGGATTGTTGCTCAACCTCATCTCCGGTATCGCACCTTCGTATGCATTTTTCAGCGCCGCGTGGCTGGGAAACGCGCTACTGTATATTGTACTCTGCATGCTGTCAGTGTTTACTTACGGCATGATGGCGCTCTTCATCGGCACGTTGGGACGCTCAACGGCAGCCGGCGTTGCGGGCGCACTGGCCTGGGCGCTAGTAGAACCTATTGTTGGCGGAGTTCTCCAACTGCTTGGTACGGTGATCAAGGGTACTATCGGCAATTTTGTAGGAGCCATCCCTGACTACTTCGTCAGCATTAACCTGGGCTCTCTGATCCAAAATCAGGGGCAGAAGGTCTTCAATGGAGGCTCATCGCAACTCTCCGACTTGCATGCCTTGATTGTGATTGCTGTCTACTTAGCAATGTTTATCGGGCTGGCGTGGTGGATAAGTATACGCAGGAATGTGACCAATTAAGGACAAATGATAAACGTCGCAACCATCAAAGAATATGCTTATACACTGGGTTTCGATAGCGTGCGTATAACCAGCGCAGACGCTTTTCCAGAGGCAGAGCGTGTCATCAAAGAGCGCATTGCCCAGGGATTGATGGATGGTCTGCCCTGGTTCACGACGGAACGCTCGGAGGTATCGTGTCATCCAGACGCTCTGCTCCCAGAGGCGCAATCCATTATTACGCTGGCAATGGTGTATCTTACAGAACAGCCGGAGCAGCCAGAACAATGTAATGATAATGGGCCACGCGGCAGGATATCGCGCTATGCCTGGGGCGATGACTATCACGATATCATAAAAGCCAGGTTGTACCAGTATATTGAATGGTTACGCGATTACGCCCGCAACGAAGGGGGCGACACGGTTGAAACGCGGGTTTTTGTAGATACCGGACGGATGGTTGATCGAGCCGTTGCGCAGCGTGCGGGCCTGGGATGGTATGGCAAAAACACGAACATTCTGACCAAAGATTGGGGGTCATGGGTTTTCCTGGCAGAAATCGTCACCAATCTGCCTTTACAGGCCGATACGCCCATCAAAACAAGCTGCGGCAGTTGTGAAATCTGCTTGCACGCCTGCCCTACTCAGGCCCTGCCAGCAGCATATGTGCTGGATACGCCGCGCTGTATCTCGTTTCTGACAATCGAGTTGCGCGGCAGCATCCCCATCGAACTACGCCCGCTTATGGGCAACCTGATTTTCGGCTGCGATATCTGCCAGGAAGTTTGTCCTGTGAACAAGATCGCGGAAAAGCGATTGGGTTTGCGCGGCAAGCCTGCTTTGACCTCTACGAACACAAAACAGGTAGCTTTTCATCCACGCAGGGAATTTCGACCGCGAGAGGGCGTTGGTAGCAGCCCTGAGTTGATCCCTTTGCTCTCGCTCACAGAAGAGCAGTTCCGCGAGCGTTTTCGCCACAGTCCCATCCGGCGCACAAAACGGCGCGGGCTATTGCGCAATGTCTGCGTGGCTCTCGGCAATAGCGGTGACCCGCAAGCAATACCCGCGCTTTGTCGCGCTCTCCATGATGCTGAGCCATTAATTCGCGGACACGCCGCGTGGGCATTGGGGCGCATTGGCGGTGAACAAGCGCACAATGCGCTGAATGCCGCATTGCCAGAAGAGCAAGATGCAGAAGCAAAGAAAGAAATTCACTATGCTTTAAGCATGTTTTAGCACAAAAAAGCAGTTATGCAAACATCCGTGGATGTCTGCATAACTGCTTTTGAACATTTACGACTGAAAAGAACACAACTAGCTCAATTTTGCCGAGACCGAGCAAATAGCACAAGTAAACTTGAGAATTGCATTGGCTCGAACCATCTCAGTCCACGCTGATGAAGATACTTCTCACACCGCTGACTTTCACCTTACCTCGTCTGCTTTCCCTGACGGGAAACACAGATCAGAGGCAGAGAAAGAAGCAAAGCAAGAGACAAGCCGTTCGATCATTAGGGCCGCTTGGCTCAATCGGTTACCCGATGCACGCCTGCGGTCTATCGACCAGATACTCTTTCTGGGATCTTGGTCACGACTGGCGTGACGGGAAGACTCATCTCGGGCGCGGCTTCG
>DATGJV010000012.1:0-4004 GCA_035295005.1 Ktedonobacteraceae bacterium
AGTTGCCGCCGATGGCATACCAACCGTCTGTATTCCTGTGCTTGAGGCCGATGACCAGGTAGGCAAAGGAAGCATGGGAACCTACGCGGAAAGCTTCTCTAATATCATGTTGAGTACCTCAAAAATAGAAGAGCTGGCCCCCAACGTGATTGCTGGACTGGGTAAACAGCGAGACCTTTCAGCCACGCAAGAATTCTGGCAGCGTGCCGGTGTCGCCTCAGCAAATATCGTTCAGGCGGTAAAGAGCCTCCTATAACGAGAGAAACCAAGCGCCAGTGAAAGGATCAAACGAACACTATGAGCCTGGAAAATAAAAGCAGTATGATACAACAGGTGGTAGCGGTGATGAGCGGCAAAGGCGGGGTAGGGAAATCAACCATAACCGGCCTGCTCGCCGTCGCTATGCAACGAAGAGGATTGCGCGTCGGTATATTGGACGGAGACCTGAATGGCCCCAGTATTGTCCACATCTTTGGAGCGCCGAGCGAATTTTCCATGACGGACGATGGGCAGACCGAGCCATTGCGGAGCAAAAGCGGGATTGCCATGATGGGCATCAATGTGTTCCTGGAAAACCAGACCGATCCGATCACATGGCGGGGACCGATGGCGGCCAGCGCCTTCCGGCAGTTTTACAACGATGTCGCCTGGGGCCAGCTCGATTGCTTGCTCGTTGATATGCCAACCGGCACTGCTGACATACCGGTCACTGCACTGGAATTTTTGCCTCTCACAGGGGTAATACTGGTTTCCACGCCGCAATTGCTCGCGGCAACCATTCTGAAAAAAAGCATTTCGATGATAGAGCAGTATCAAAAACAAATCATCGGCGTTGTCGAGAATATGGCATACCTGGCTCTGCCAGAGCAAGAAACTGCTGAAATCTTTGGCGCAAGCCACTACAAAGATATCGCGGCAACGGCCAATGTGCCGCTTTTAGGGCACGTACCCCTGGACCCATCAGTGAGTACGCTCTGTGATGCAGGCGAGATAGAGCAGTATGACACAGAGGTGGTCAACAATCTGACAACAAACGTTCTTTCGGCATTGGATATGAAGATACCATCTCATCGGTAGGGACAAAGATAGTGGTGAATAAGACAAGCAAAACGAGTAATATGTGGTTCTCGCCAAAGAAACCGGGTACCAAACGTATTTTAATTCATGCCATCAACCATGTTGGGCTGGGGCATATGAATCGTGCAATCTCTGTGGCTCAATGGCTCAAAAAGGATATTCCCGGTTTGCAAGTTCTCTTCCTGGTCGAAGGTGGGGAAGATTTCATTGCACCGACGGGTTTCCCCTGGATATTTGTGGCAGGTCAGGGGAACGAATTAGCGAGCTATGAACACATGACGCGCACAGTGTTGGAGATATTTCGTCCCGACCTGTCCATTCACGAAACGTTTTTGCGCGAACAAATCCATTATCCTGTGCGAGACGCTGGCATCAAGCAGGTCTTGATGGGAAACGTCGGCAATATTCTGCGTACACAGTTTCGCGACCGCCTGTCAATGGTCAACGATATGGACCTGGCAATTATCTTGCAACAGCAGGAGGAAGTAGAACCTGCCGACCAGGCATTGATTGCCGGTTACGCGGGCAAGACACTCTATGCCGGGCCTCTCGTGCGCTACAAAAAGCAGGTAATGGGCGGCGATTTACGGCAAAAACTTGGCCTGACACCAGAGCAAAAGGTCATTCTGCTGACGCTTGCTGGTGGCGGCTGGGAAGCATCAAAAGAGATTCTCGGCAATATACTGGCCTCTAGAGAGGAAATTCTGGCAGCGTATCCGCAAGCACGACTCATTGCGATTACCGGCCCATATTTTACGGGTGAATTACCCGCTATAGACGACTTCGTATGCTATGCCAGCCGGTTCGAGCCATTTTTTAACGATTACCTCGATATGTCATCAGTGGTGGTCTCCATGGCGGGCTACAGTACCGTCAATGAAGTGGCTGGCTCTGGTATTCCGGCGGTCTGTGTTCCCACGGCGGAGTCAGGGGATCAGGTGGGAACTGGCAGCATGAGCGAATATGCACAGAGTTTTCCGAATATGGTGGTGAGTAGCACACAGAAAGAAGAGTTAGCGCAAAAGGTGATCGAGGCGCTGGGCCAACAACGCAACCTCTCGGTCGTCCAGGAATTTTGGGGTCGGGCGGAAAAAGCCTCAGCAGCTATTGTAGGTGAGATTACATCTCTTTTAAATAATGGCGAATAGTGTAGTAAGAAGGAATGTTGACCGGCTCATGGGTTGGCGAAAGGAATAGATAGCATGTCAGAAACAAATACAGGAAAAATTAAACAGGTCATCGCGGTAATGGGAGCGAAGGGCGGCGTGGGCCGCTCGGCGATCACGGGCGTCTTAGCGGTGGCACTCCAGCGACAGGGACTCAAAATTGGCATTCTTGATGGAGATTTAGCGGCGTTAAGCATGGGATATATGTTTGGCGTGAACGAGCAGCCTATCTCATACTCAGATGAAGGTCTGGAGCCAGCAACAAGCGAGAGCGGCATTAAGATTGTCTCGGTGAATGTTGCCATGAGTGAAGATGAGCCGTTGGATTGGCGTGGGCCAATGGTCTCGAGTGCCTTTAAGCAGTTTTACAGCGAGGTTGATTGGGGAGAACTGGACTACCTGCTGGTTGATGTTCCTGCCGGTACAGCAGACGTGCCGCAGTCGGTATTCCAGTCATTGCCCTTGCAAGGATGCATCATTGTCTCTACTCCACAAAGCCAGGCAGTACGAGTCGCCAGAAAATCTATCACGATGGCTATTCAGCATAAAATTCCCATTTCTGGCCTCGTCGAAAACATGGCGTATTTTATAGACCCCGGTGGTGAGTACCATACCATCTTTGGGTCCAGTCGTGCAAGCGAGTTGACAGCTTTCTCCGGTGCGCCATTGCTGGCGCAGTTTCCGCTAGATTCACATCTGGCGACCTTAATAGATGCAGGTCGCATTGAGGAATATGATACCGAAGTGAGTAAGGACCTTGCCACGCATGTTCTTGATGCGCTGGCAACAGAGACTCATCAGGGCTAAATTCAGCAACATGTTAAGGGGGGACATTGTTATGGTTACATTGCATGGTGTCCGTAAGCGGACAAAGAAACTCTATCAATCCACTGCGCAAGTGTATCAAACCACCAACAGTATGATGCGCCTTATGCCGGATTTCATCATGATCGGTGTTGCAAGAGGAGGCACAACCTCTTTTTATAACTACCTGATCGAGCATCCAGGCATAGGCTCCGCAGCGAAAAAAGAAGTTCATTACTTTGACTACCACTTCCATAAGGGTACAGCATGGTATCGGGGCCACTTCCCTTATTCCTTGCGCAAATATTACGCGGAGAATATTCGCAAGTCGGACTTTATTACAGGAGAAGCCAGCCCCTACTACATGTATCATCCCTATGTCCCGGAGAGGATAGCGAAAGTACTACCCAACGTAAAATTGCTTGTGCTTTTGCGCAATCCTATTGAGAGAGCCTTCTCTCACTACTCATGGGAAGTAAGTTGGGGAAACGAAACACTCTCATTTGAAGAGGCCATAGATTGCGAGGAAGAGAGAATTCAAAAAGATTTCCCCAGGCTGGCTAACCATTACGCCCACAATCACCAACACTTTTCCTACATTTCCAGGGGATTATACGCGGAGCAACTTGAAGCCTGGTTCAAGTTCTTTCCAAAGGAACAGTTCCTGATTCAGAAAAGTGAAGACATGTACACGGAACCGGCGGCAACTTACAAGCAAGCGTTAGAATTTTTAGGAGTTCCGTACATAGTGCCAGAGAAACTGGCAAAAGAATACAAACAATACAATCAGCCGAAACAGGCGGGCAGCAAAAAAACGAAGTTGAATCCCGCGACTCGCGAGCGTTTAACCGAGTATTATAAACCGCACAATGAGCGTTTATATGCCCTGTTAGGCCGGGACTTCGGCTGGTAATACGATGAATAGCGACGCTTGAATTGGCTGGTAGATAGGGTTCA
>DATGJV010000013.1:0-4562 GCA_035295005.1 Ktedonobacteraceae bacterium
TGCCAGTGTAGGCGCTGAGGAAAACCGCCGGTTCCGGCTTGACCATAACGGTCTCTATCTCTTTGACCGCTTTAAGTATCTTTTCAGACGTTTCCTCTTTATTATATTCATCCTGGGTCATCGTCATCGTAATAGTGGAGCGTCTATCTCCATAATAGACGTTGTTGACGACGATACCGCCAAAAACAAGCGAATTTGGAATAGTGACCTGTTCGCCGCTTGTAAGACGCAGCTTGGTGGCGCGAATTTCGACATTCTCAACATGCCCTGTACGCCCACCGGGATGGTTGGGGTCGCCAACATTGATGATGTCGCCGATATGGAAGGGTCGCTCCAACAGAATATAGAAACCAGCAAACAGGTCTTTCAAAATGTCCTGACAGCGAAGGTAAAGGCAACGGTCAGTGTTCCCAGCAGGGCAACAGGCAGACCTATCGAGATTTGCCAGATGGAGAGTACCCAGAAAATGACGATGATTACGGTGATGATGTAGAAGATACGTCCCATCAATGTGCGAATATTGATATCAATGCGGCTCTCACCCAATCCGCGCACTGCGAATTTCATGACGGTACGCGCAATACCCAGACCTAACACAATGATAAGGACGGTCTCAATAAACCCACCAGCAAATCCTAATGTATCATGGGATTGTAGAAAACTTTGTATCGTTATCCATTCACTTGCCAGTAATTTATTATCCCAGATGGCAGGTGCGAAGAATGCGGCGATAATCAACGGGGGTAGAATTGGAATGATACCGATAACCTGTACCAGCCACTCATCAAGGACCGTCTTTTGCAGGCGGCGGACTAACAGGCGACGAAGAATCAGACCGATGCCCAGAGCGACAACGGCTGTTAACACTATTAATATTATGCGTAATGGCACACTCATATTCCCAACTAGCTTTTTTTGTGATATGGCCTCTGGAAGGCGACTACAGGAGCAATAACCCCAATGGTCGCTACCCGAAGGTCAATTAACGGCTCTCTCATGTATTTTTACATATGTATCTTTAATTATATCATAGCACGGTTCCGGGATACGGTTCCCTCTCTCACATATGATAAAATAGTACAGGTTGGTATACTCGCCGGAGGTGAAGAATTGAAACGCGCACGTTTTTTTAGCGACGGCCATTATCACGAAGGCATACTGGTTGAACCGGGTATTTTGCTTGATGAATCTCATCAACGCCATCGGGAGGAGCAAGTGACATTTCTGCCGCCTGTTGTTCCCCATACAGTCATCGGGCTGGCCCTGAACTTCGCGGACCACGCGGCTGAACTGGAGATAGCAACGCCAGAAGAACCTGCTTTATTTTTTAAGCCACCCAACACCTGGATCGGGCATCGCTCGCCTGTTATCTATCCTTCCGGTGTTGAATATATGCATTATGAGGTTGAGCTGGCAGTGGTGATCGGGCGGCGATGCCGCAAGGTGCATGCGCAGGATGCTCTTGCTGTAGTGCGCGGTTACACGATTGCTAATGATGTCACAATACGCGATTTCGTGCGCAACTTCTATCGTCCGCCGGTGCGGGCGAAAGGCTGGGATACCTTTTGTCCGCTTGGCCCTTATCTGGTAGAGGGTGAGATTGAGGAACCGCACGGTCTCGAACTGCGTGCTTACGTGAACGGCGAATTGCGGCAGCAAGGCAATACGAGTCAATTAATACATAGAGTGCCTGAACTGATCGAGTTTATCTCCAGTTTCATGACCTTTGAACCGGGAGATATTTTGCTCACGGGTACGCCCCGTGGTGTTTCGCATGTTCATCCAGGAGACGTGATGCGTCTTGAGATAGAGAAAATTGGCGCACTCGAAAACGCGGTAGTAGCCGAACACCAGACGACGTAGGTTAGGAGCAGTGACATGCTGGATACGCAATGGACATCTCCTCATTTCAATATCGTGCGTGCGCAGCACGCGGAGTTTATCGTGACCGACCTTGAGAGATCTCGTTCATTCTATGTTGATCTGTTGGGGTTTGTCGTGAGTGAAGAGACCGAAGATGCACTGTACCTGCGCGGCTATGAAGAACGCTTGCATCATAGTCTGGTGCTACGCCGCGGGTCCGTTCCTGCTGTTGGACATCTGGCTTTTCGCGTCGGTTCAGCCGAAGACCTGGGTATGCTCGCCAACTATTTTGTTTCGCAGGAGTGTCCCATCGCCTGGGTTACAGATGTGGAGGCCGGGCAATCGAACGCTTTACGTGTACAGGACCCGCCTGGCTTCACGACTGAATTTTTCTATGCTATGGCACCTGCCGAGCGGTTATTGCAGCGTTTCGATATCTATAACGGCGCACACATCTTGCGTATAGACCACTTCAATTTGCATGTACCCGATGTTCCTCTGGCATACAATTATTACAAACGCCTGGGATTTCGCTGTTCGGAGTATACCGTCACGGACGCGGAGGATGAGCAATTATGGGCTGCCTGGATGTACCGCAAGCCGAGTGTTCACGACGTTGCACTGATGAACGGTGCCGGGCCGCGTCTGCATCACCTGGGCTTCTGGATGAGTGATACATACAGCATTCTGCGCACATGCGATATCCTTGCTGCTGCCGGTCAGGGTGCGGCTATTGAGCGTGGCCCCGGTCGGCATGGCATATCAAATGCCTTTTTCCTCTATTTGCGCGACCCGGACGGTCATCGTATCGAACTGTATACCTGCGATTATTACACCGGCGATCCCGATTTTGAGCCAATTCGCTGGAATATCAATGATCCTCGCCGTTCGACCTTCTGGGGCCATGCCGCCCCCGCCTGCTGGTTCGAGGAGGCATCGCCGGTTATGGGGTTGGATGGTACGCTGATACCAGCAAAGGTTGCGCTTCTCAGCGAGCGTCCAAATACGGTGATTTAGGTATTGACGTTTCTGAGATGTATAGAAACAATGTGAAGGAAAGTTCCCTATGAGTAATCTTCATGAACCACAGGATCAGTTACCCGGTAAAACACCTGTCGTAATTACAGAGCGTCGCGGCCCGGTCTTCGTCGTTACTATTAATCGTCCTGAGGCACGCAACGCTATTGATAGAGAAACGGCTCAGGCGCTGGTGAGTGCTTTTCAAGCGTTCGACGCCGATGATTCACTATCTGTAGCGATCCTTACGGGTGCAAATAACACCTTCTGCTCAGGTTTTGACCTGAAAGCGATGTTTGATCAAGAACGGACGGTGAGTGTGAGTGAAGAGGGATATGGGCCGCTGGGTATCACGCGAATGTTATTGAGCAAGCCGGTGATAGCGGCAGTGGAGGGATATGCCGTGGCGGGCGGCTTTGAACTGGCGCTCTGGTGTTACCTGCGTGTCGCGGCTGAAAACGCTGTCTTTGGCGTCTATAACCGTCGCTGGGGAGTTCCACTCGTGGATGGGGGAACCATTCGTCTCCCACGGCTCATTGGTCACAGCCACGCGCTTGATCTGATTTTGACGGGACGCGGTGTTTCTGGTGAGGAAGCGCGTCTGATGGGACTGGCTAATCGTCTAGTGCCGCCGGGAGAGGCGTTGTCAACCGCCGTAGCTCTGGCGAACGAACTGGCTCAGGTGCCACAACACGGTCTGCGTTCTGATCGCCTTTCATCCTATGAACAATGGTCACTCTCATTAGAAGAGGCTTTTCGCAACGAAGCCAGACATGGAATTGAGGTTCTGCGTTCAGGCGAATCCTTTACCGGCGCTCGCCGCTTTGTCGAAGGTGAGGGTAGGCATGGCAGTACGAGTAGCCAGGATAGGTAATGTATATGAGAACACGGCTCAGCTTTCGTTCCACCGGTACGCGATACTGAGTCCCTTCCCAACGGGAACGATGATGTGCTTAAATTGAGGCAAATCATTCAGAGTAGTCAGGTACCCGGCAATTTCTTCTGGATGCGAGTGGACATTATCGGCGAAAATGAAAGCGTCTGCTGACAGTCTCGGCAGGAGTCGGGTCAGCTGAGATGAAGCACTGAAGCGGTCTGCATCGAAAAAGACGCAATCGAATGGGCCGGGCAGATTTGCTATAACCTCTGTTGCATCACCACAGATAAGTTCGACGCTTTCGCGCAGACCAACGCGACGCAAATTTGTGTCGGCCAGGATGTGCTTATCCGGGTCGCGATCAATACTCACGATGTGTCCACTGGCAGCATGTACGGCCCAGGCCAGCCAGATGGTGCTGTACCCGTTGGATGTGCCGATTTCCAGGATGTGCTGCCGTCGGCTACCGCGAATCATGATGCTGAGAAGCTGTGCTGTTTCCGGTTCCAGATTTAACATTTTCTTCCTGCGCTCCTGTTCACGCGCATCATTTTGTTGTCCAGCCTCGTACAATTCTGTTAGGAATGTCTGAATATCAGTATCTTTCATGATTTTCTTCTCAAACTCCTTCACACTTTTCTGACCACGGGCAACCTGTTTTCTCGCGGCCTTTTGTCGCCGGGCAGATAGGATAGACATCAAATTTTGCCAGTAGATCAACCAGCGTGCAGAGAGGGAGACCGACGACGTTGAGATAACAGCCCTGAATACGGGCGGTTGGTTGAAACGAGGGGTGCTGGATGCC
>DATGJV010000014.1:0-7215 GCA_035295005.1 Ktedonobacteraceae bacterium
CGTGGCACCTTCAAGGAACTGAAACGGATGAATGGTGTGTTCACCGGGTTGCTTGAAGAGCAAAACCGCTATAATCTGGACCGCGAAGATGCGGAAGAGACAATTGTACGCTCGATCTACGCTCCAACTACTCCTTTACCCCGGATTTCGCTCACTAATCCACGCATTCCCGCGCTTACAACAGATACGTTGCCGCTCATACCAGCAATAGCCAGTATCAACGGGGCAGCAGCTATTGTTACTAAGGGCCATATCTACAGCCAGAATTCACAAGCACTGACAGAGTATCAGATTGGACACGAGCAGAATGGCACAAGGAAGCGTGATACCACTCAAGATTCAAGCCATAGACCCATCAAAGCACACATTCTGATCGAGATGGATAATCAAATCATTGGTGAATACAGGCTCAACAAAGTACTCTTTACCATTGGCCGATTACCTTCCAGTGATATTCATATCCCCTCACAGAGAGTATCACGTTTCCATGCGCTCATTCGCTGGAAGTATGGTGCATGGATCATTGAGGATGCCGAGAGTTTAAACGGTCTAACCTGCCAGGGCCAGCGCATTGACCAACTCGCGTTGTTACACGGGGACCGTATCTTATTCGATCCGACCATTGTGCTACGTTATGAAGAAATCTGAACAACACTTGAGGAGAAATTTGTGGCTGAGGCATCTCTGATTACAGCAAAAGTTCCGGGAGGTATCGGGAAAAGAATTCTCATATGGATATTCATATGGGCATGCATGCTATCTCTCCTTGTATCATTGATCGTGCGTATGGTTACAGAATTTGCGCACCCTGTACTGACCACCCGGTTGATCACGGAGCAGGATATTCCTTTGCCAGGTGCCTTTCCAGATACGTATCGTACATCTCAGAATCCATTCGCACCCGGTATTGCTGTCCTTTTTGACCACTTCGATTTCATGAGCCTGGACACCCGGACGCACTTGCTGTTCATCGCGCACTCAGGTCCTGCTCCAGATAGAGAGCAACAGGTGAATCCTCAATTTGACCCCGCTAAGGATGCGAAATACGATGGGAACGTCGTGGTATTCGATACGGTGCAAAAAAAGGTGGTCGGCCTGTTGAACATTCCGCAGGTGGCGGGTATAGTTGTCGCTCAGGATTTGCACAGGGTTTATGCCGCGGATGCCAATGATAATATTATCTATGATATTGATGAGGAAACATTACGCTATACTCAAATCCAACTCCAGGACAACGATAGTCCAGATGGTGTAGCATACGATCAGCTCGATCATTTGATACTCGTTTCCGATCCTGGGACGCCACCTACTCCAGATTCGAATATCATAGAGCGGAAGAATCAGAACGAGACAATCATCAATGCATTCACCGACAAAGTGGTTGCTCGCATTCCTCTGGGTGTTGATGGACAATGGGGCGATGATGTTGGGCATGTCAGGTATGACCCAGGCTTACAGCGTGCTTTTGTCGCTGTGCAGCAATTAGCGGACCCGAATAGCCTCGATCCCAATCTCCTTCCGCCACCTAGAACAGCGTGGCTCGTCGAGTTCAATCCTGCTACGCAGCATATCGTGACGCGAATGAAACTGCCCGATGCCTGTATCACACCACATGGTATGACAATAGATACCAATCTTCACATTGCATTTATAGCCTGTGTAGATGAGGACCCTTCCAGCTTGATACGAGTTGATTTGCAGATGATGAAGCCCATTGCAGAATTCCCCTGGCCTGTCCCCTTAAAACCAGACCTTGTTGTATTAGACAATCCGTTACACGTGGTGTTTGTGGCATGTGGAGCGGGGATTGCCATCTTTCAAGAGCAAGGGCGAGCATTCAAATGGCTAGGAAGCTACAACTTTGGCATTAATACGCACTCTATCGCGATAAACGAGCAAACGCAAGAAATCTACGTACCACTCATAAAACAGGGAGGAAGACCGATATTACGGGTATTGAGGTATAACTCAAGTATGGGAAATTGATAACTACCGTGGTAAATACTCGCAAAGGGAATACTTGCAAAAAGTCTCATCACGCCATACACTGAAAGTATCTTTCAAACAAGCGATGAATAATGTGTAGCAAAGAAAGTTAAAGAGAGATGCGCTATTTCGAGGATTTTCATGTTGGTGATACCTTTGATCTGGGACAGATTACGGTGACGGAAGAAGACATCATTGCCTTTGCCAGGCAATTTGACCCCCAGCCCTTTCACGTTGACCGGGAACGAGCAAAAAACTCCTATTTTGGTGAGCTGGTCGCAAGTGGCTGGCATACTACGTCTTTATTTATGCGCCTCTTTGTTGATGGGCTCCTCAACGAATCGGCAAGTCTGGCATCGCCCGGTGTTGAAAACGTGCGCTGGCCCAGGCCTGTGCGTCCCGGCGACACGCTCTCCGCACGTTTTACAGTGATCGAGAGTACGCCTTCGCGCAGTCGCGCAACGCTTGGCATCATTCGCTCCAACTGTGAGATGTTCAACCAGCAGAATGAACTGGTGTTATCATTAAATGGTATTCATTTCCTGGGCCGCAGACCCACTATGAATAATACAACAGAAGGGTAATACTAAACATGGCAATGTCGAAGCGCTGCATTCCTTACACGCCACGGAACCTGGAATTGAAAGATGCCACTTTCGCGCTCGTCACAACTGCTGGCGTCCAGTTGCGTGATCAGGAACCGTTTGATGTGGCAGGCGATAATAGCTGGCGGCTTATTCCAGGAGAAGTACAGGCAAACCAGCTGATGGTCATTCATGACCATTACGACCATCGCGACGCGGACGAAGATATCAACGTGGTTTTTCCCATAGACCGGCTACGTGAACTCGCAGAGGAAGGAATTATCAAAGGAGTCAGCGACAAACACATTGGTTTTATGGGCTATACACAGCAATTTCGTGATTTGTACGAGCGGGCAGCACCGGAGATGGCTAAAATCATCTTGCGTTCAAAAGCCGATGGCGTCATTCTTACCGCAGGATGTCCTCTCTGTCACAGAGTGGTTGGTGCGATCGCTCGTGAAGTGGAAATGGTGGGTATTCCAACGGTCTTAATTACGGTTGCCCCGGAACAATCCAGGCAGTCAGGGCCGCCCAGAGCGATTGTCCCCGTCCATTTTACGCTGGGCAATAGTCTGGGTGGGCCACATCAGGAAGGGCTTCAACGCCAGGTATTGCGTGATGCACTACGCCGCTGGGAGGCACGCGAAGAACCGGGGCATTTCTGGGAAATTGAGTATCCCGAATATGATAGTAGCGCATGGAAGCCAATTGATCTGCAAGAGGGATAGCATATCATTTTACCTGTCAGAGGATGACAAGGTTTTGTAGATCAATGCGGCAGACTTCGCAAGGGAAATACGGTCGCCATTGGTGAGGGAAACACGCTCCACACGGTTGCCCTGATACACGATGCCATTGACACTCTCTGCATCCTCAATCACCCAGGTTCCCTGTACCAGGCGGAGCCTGGCATGCAGACGTGAGACTCGCTGATTGGGAACAAGGATATCATTACCGGAGATGCGCCCAATGGTCAATAACTGCTTCTCCAACTTGTGTTCACTGATGATTCGCCCATCCATTTCGACCTGGATTATTGCTGTCGGGGGTTGATTCACCTGTGGTCGAGGCGGTGGTTGGATGGGCAACATCCCTACGATAGGCTGCGATTGCCTGAATGCGGCACCATTGGTCTGACGCGATACAGGGATGGGGAGTGGTTCCTGATCAGCAGGACGTTGCACAAATGCTGAACGAATAACCGATTGCTCGCCGGGCTTCTCTGCACTATAGCGATTCTGCTCTTCAAGCAATCTGGCAAAGACACCGCCCTGGCGCTTCAGTTCCTTGAAGTTCCCACGTTCCGCAATAAGCCCGTCTTTGAGGACAACAATCTCTTCGACATTGCCCAGAGTACTCAAGCGATGCGAGATAGTAATGACTGTCCGCCCGGCCACGAGAGTATTCAGCGCATTCATGACTTCGGCTTCAGACTCAACATCGAGCGAGGCCGTCGGTTCATCAAGTATAAGAAGCGGGGCATCTCGCAGGATCGCTCGTGCAATTGCCATGCGTTGACGCTGCCCACCGGACAAGTCTTTGCCTTGCTCGCGCAACATTCTATCATACCCTCCTAATGTCTGAAGAATCATTGTATGAATGTCCGCTTTTTTCGCGGCATCAACAATCTCCTGCTCACTTGCTCCGGGTTTGCCAACCGCAATGTTATCGCGAATCGTTCCTTCGAAGAGGACCGAATCTTGCAAAACCATGCTGATATTCTGGCGCAGTATATGCAAGGGGTACATCCGATTATCTACACCATCAATACGGACAGACCCTCCGCTTTGCTCAAGTTCATAGAAGCGGGGGATCAACTTAACGAGCGTCGTTTTGCCTCCCCCGGAGAGCCCGACCAGAGCGATCTTCCGTCCAGCAGGAATATGCAAGGTAATGCCTTTGAGGACTGGCGTCTCCCTGTTATAGCCAAAGACAACGTTATCGAAAGTGACCTCGCCTCGCAATTTTTGTGGTCCGTGGTAGGGTACCTGTGTATCAATCACTTCTGGGGCCTGATCCAACACTTCCTGAATACGTTCGGCTCCCGATCCCGCACTGCTTGCCAGGTTTGACAACTTCGATAGATCGCGCATTGGCTGATAGAGCATTTTGAGAAAGGTAAGGAACAGTACTAGCGTACCAATATCAATAGTTCCCGCACCGATAATCACAGGCCCAAAGGCGAGATTCTTGCCCGCCGCAATATAACCACCCACCCCAAGTACAATCGCGGTTCCAACAATCACCAGAAACTCTGCTAAAGGCGCAAACTGCGCCTGAAGGCCAGTCGCCTTCAATCCCGCTTTACGATTCTTGTCTACATAACCACCGAAACGAAGGGCCTCCCGTTCTTCGCGTGTGAAAACCTTGATGACGGTCAGGGCGTTGATATCTTCTGTCGCGACATCGGCCACCTGCCCGGCAGCTTTAGCAGCCTTTCTGGCTTCGGCTTTGATCAATCTTGTGTAGATGAGTACGATCAGAAAGAGTGCTGGCGCAATGGCAAGCGAAATGAATGTGAAAGCAGGACTGATGACAATCATCACTACCGCGACGCCAGCGAGGGTGAGAATGCCTGAGAGCAAGTCTACCAGCCCATCGGTCACAAATTTTTCAATATCAGTAATATTGCCCGTCACACGTTGCACGAGGTCGCCTTTTTTCTGCTTGCCATGCCAGTCCAGGGAGAGGCGTTGGAGATGATCAAACAGTTGATTGCGCATGCGTGCCGTTAAATTTTGCGCAATATAGGTGGCAAGATACAGGTCAAGATACGCTAAAAGCGCACTTAAGATACCAAAGACCAGCAGCATGACGACCGAAAAGACAACTACGCCCAATACAGTGTGGTGGGTCAATACGGGGTTGGCAGCTGCCGCTATATCTGTCGGATTGACAGGACAGATCGTCGGCGTGGGTGGTAATGTCTTCCCGGTCACAGGATCGATCAGTGATGGGTCTATTTGCGGAATATCGAACCAATTAAGAATGGGATTGAGAAAAGGAGCAGTACAGGCAGGGTCGTTACCAGCGTTCGCAATTTTGCTCGGAATATATTTCAACGGCAAAGCAGTGAGTACGTCCGCACCGACCTGGGCAACGGTGATCAGAATCGCAAGTACCACCAGAAAACGATACCCTTTTAAGTTGCGAAACAAAAATTTGAATAAGCCCATGAGCCTCTCCTTTTTACTTGCCAGCAGGATTGTAGTGAACAACGCGCAGAACAGGTCTGCCACCACTGTTTACTTGCGGGAAGTAGAAATTTTGCGTCACCTCGTCAATGGCGACGGTATGTGTTTGCTTTCCCACGATGTAATCTCCGAGTTTGGTGAGCTTACCATTGCTCTCGTCAAACACAGAGACGCCGCCCGAACAGGCGACAATAAGCAGGTGGAGCGGGTGGTCCAGGAAAACCATATCAGGGCCAGGCGCTAAGAGCATCAACGGGTCGTGAATGACTGTCATCGTGCGAACGTTCACACGCACGATATTCTGGACCAGGTGTTGCGCGGGATCCACGTCGGTGCAGGCAATAAAGGCAATTTGTTCCTGCATATCAATATTCATGCCATGTGGGGTGCCACATGTAGTAGGGAGTTGTAGGCGTCCCACTACCTGCTGTGTCACCGGGTCTATAGCAACAAACTCACCCGTGCCACCGGGTGGCGTATCTGGATTGAGGACGCTCTGATCGGTGAGCTGTTGCACTGAGACAAAGAGGCGATGCAGCACAGGGTCATAGTGATTGTGTCCGACATCGTAGCCAAACTGTACCAGAGCGGCACTTTCGGTCGGTAATTTGGGTAAATGGCCCAGGTTAATTCTGGTAACGGTATCGTGATGCAACAGATCAATAACGGAGAGATTCTGATTATCCAGGTTCACATTGCCATTGGGATTACTGACAGGAGGGCTGCCAGGGTCGGAGACGAAGACTTTGTGATCGTCAGGGTCATATTCCATAGCATCGGGGCCTTCATTGTCGGCAAGTGGGATGGCAGTGGTTTTCAAGGTATGCTCATCAATAGCATAGACAATATTATCATTGGAATCGGCGGCAAAAACCAGACCCAGGTCTGGCGCAGCCACCATACCAGCAACTTGTGGGATATTCACACGCCCGACAAGTACATTGCGCGTGGGATCAATTACAGCGATATACCCATCAACCTGACTGTCTTTATCAGGATCAAATGCACGGTCAACGAGATTGTAGCCATCTGGCGCAGGTCCTGTGTGCGCTACAAAGAGCAAGTTTGTCTGTGGATCAAGGGCCTGAAAATCAAAGGAATCAAAAGGGACGGTGACGCCTGGTGTGAGCGGAGATGTCTGTCGCGGAAGGTCTCTGGCATTTGGAACAAACTGTGTTGGCAAGGCTGTTGGTAAAGGAATGTCCTTAACGAATATGAAACGAGAAGCAGGACGAGTGGCGAAAATCTGCACAGCAAACTGGACCAGGATGAGCAGAAGGAGGCCAAAGCACACGAAACCTACTAGCAAGATCAGAGCTTTTCTCATGGTCGTCTCCCGAATGATGTGTCGAATATCCACACATCAATTCTCTCTATGTCCATAGAAGAACTCCTGTGGAAAATACGGGCAGTTTCTCTGCGCATTTGCTTTTAACACAATAACTCCTGAG
>DATGJV010000015.1:0-3133 GCA_035295005.1 Ktedonobacteraceae bacterium
GCGGGGTAGAGGCTATAAAGTTCATAGAGACGCCGACCAGGATGGCGCGTTCCGGGGCGCGAGCCAGCAGACCTGCCATTGGTTGCTCTTGCCGCCCATCGCTTGCGCGTAAGATTTGCTGTTCTGTCATACTATTTTATACTCCTTCAAGACTCGGACATACGCTGTCTCCGTCTGCCATATGTTTATTAGAGTCACATGCAGGTGGAAGTGGTGTTTGGAAATGTGGTCTATGGGAGATAATCGTATCAGGAGTATCTATAGCAACACAGTTTCGGACAAGAAAAAACCTTTACCAACCTGCACTTTCACGCCACACATCAAACAGACATCCTGAGATGTTGCTCTGTAAAAAGATGTGTTTTGTGTTCATTAGTCAGATTAGTTAAAGGTTATCACTGTTGTCTGGCTCCTATGTGGTAATTGACTGTTACTACTGTACACGACGATTGGCGAAATGTCAAGTTTTTACGACAATATGGGCCAGGAAACATGCCAATTTTTGCCCGGCCCATATTGTCGTATTACGCCTGTTTCAGCAGTTCGTCATGCTCGGATGCATAGGGCATGATGCGCCCTTCGGGCATGAGCAAGAGCGTGTCGGGCTTGAGGTAGCGCACGAATTCGACATCGTGGGTGACGGCGAGAATGGTGCCGTTGTAGTTGCCCAGTGCCTCTCCAATGATGCCGCGAGACATTACGTCAAGGTGGGTGGTTGGCTCGTCAAGTACCAGCAAGTTTGGCCCGTCAAGCACCATTTTTGCCAGTGCGAGGCGCGTCTTCTCACCGCCGCTCAATGTGCCAACTTCCTGAAAGACGCGGCTGCCACTGAAGAGAAAACGGCCCAGGACGCCGCGTACCCGTTTGTTATCGTCAGGCAAAACATCTGTGGCTTCGTTCAGCACGGAATTGCTGTAATCCAGCCCCTCGTTTTCCTGTGCATAGTAGCCGGTACGCACGCGGTCTCCCAGCGTGACGGTTCCTCCATTGATTGGCGTCATATCGAGTAACATGCGCAGGAGCGAGGTTTTACCTGCCCCGTTGAGGCCAATCACGACCAGTCGTTGTCCACGTTCAACCGTAAAGTTGATGTTGCGGAATATCTCACGCGAGCCATAGCTTTTCGTCAGATGATCGGCGCGTAATACTATCTGCCCGCTTGATTGACGTACTGGAAAATCAATCTTGATACGGCGGCTATTCTGCGGCAGTGCAGGTTTGCTTGTTTCCAGCGCAGCGATACGTTTATCTACCGCGATACGCTGGCTGACGCGGGTGGCTCCGTAACCACGCAGCTTCTCGGACGTTTTGCGCAGACGAGCAATCTCACGTTCCTGCTGCGCTTTTGTGCGCTCCATCAATGCCAGCGCATCGCCGGTCACGGTGACGTAGTTGGAATAGGTGCCTTTGTACTCTTCCAATTTATGCGTAAACTCGTTGAGGCGTAGCACTTTATTGATGCTGCGGTCGAGCAAGTCCAGGTCATGCGAGATGATGAGCAGAGCGCCTTTATAGTCTTGCAAGTACTCCATCAGCCAACCTGTCGCCTCGATATCGAGGAAGTTGGTTGGCTCGTCGAGCAGCAGGAGGTCGGGGTTCTGGAAAAGCAAACGCGCCAGCGCCAGTTTGGTTTTCTGTCCGCCACTCAATGTTTGCACCAACCTCTCCAGCGTCACGCCGCCCAGATTGAGGCCCGCGACCAGTTGTCCGGCGCGTGCATCGGCATCATAATAGCCCAGGCGATCAAGCGTGTCCTGTACCTGCTCAAATTGCCGCAACAATGTTGGTAGATTGCCATTAGAGGCTTCAGCTATTTTTGTTGTCAATACTTCATACGTCTCAATAGCGGTATCAAGGCCAGTGCTATTAAAAATGTAGTCACGCACGGTAGCGCCATCAGCGACGGTTGTTTCGTGGGCTACATCTTGCGACAGGTAGCCATATGTGCGCGGAAGCATAACATGGCCGCCGTCGCTCTCTTGCACACCGGCAATGATTTTGAGCAGCGAGCTTTTTCCCGCGCCGTTGACACCAATCAGACCGGCCTTTTCCCCCGGCGCGACCGTAAACGAGACATCATCCAGCACGAGGCGCGGGCCATATGAAAGTGATATATGATGAACCTGTAACATAATTCCTTGTATCCTTATCGTACTTTTTAATTGCTGCCAGCCAGTACACACGTGCCTATCCATGCCAGCAGAAAACGGAGAGGCGCATTTCTTGTGGGCATGGGCGTGCAACAACATTCGTGCTTCTCGTGCTTACATAGTCTCAACATAGTTGTCTGGAAAACATACGGTGCCGCGGGACAATCAGCAACGAGAATGTCCATGTCCGGCGACACACGCCGCAAAGTGGGAAGACAACGTTTATAGTTGTCCAATCGAGGAAGGAAAGGAGCGAAGAGATGCGGTAAACAAACAAGGTACGCGCTCTTTAAAAAGAGCGACAATAAAACAGGAGAGACGGAATCTGTCGCTACCTGTGCGATGCATCAATGCGAGCCAGTTTCCTGCCGCGTAAGCCCGGCGTGTTCGCCTACGCGGCTGGATCAATTGTGAGATATACTGCCTGTAACATACGTGTAATGACTTCCTCTTGTGCGATAGACACTATCATAATTTCCTTATCATACTAACATGCTATGAAGAGCGTGTCAAGGTAAGGATTTATGTAATCTACGCGGCAAAGGTACCTATTGCCCAACGGGCAGTTGCCTCATCAGGAGCGGTGGCAATTTGCCGGGCCAGTATGCTTAACTGTTCGAGTTGCCGAATATTTCCTACTTTTTCTCGTACCAGAGGTGCAAGAGTCGGAAAACGAGTACCGACAACGAGTACGACCAGTTCTTGAGATACCTCAATGGCTTTGGCCTCGCCCTCTGCTTTCCCTCTGGCCTCACCTCTAGCTTCGCCCTGGGCCTGGGCTTCGGCTTTGATGCGTTGAATTTCTGGGTCTTCGTCCCATAATCGTTCAAACATACGCAACCGCTCCTGTATTCGCTGTTTTTGCTGTGGTGCGATTGTCTCAGCTCGCCGCAGCATAATACTCATCCAGACAAACTGACGCGCTATCAAAGCGTCGTCTTCTTTGTAATATTCTACCATTTCCTGCATACCATATACCTCAA
>DATGJV010000016.1:0-4396 GCA_035295005.1 Ktedonobacteraceae bacterium
ATAGAGAATAAGACAGAACACCCTGCTCCCCGTAGCTGCCGGCCACAAGGAGCAGGGTGTTCTGTCTTATTCTCTATCTACTTTACGCGCTCGACGTATTGTCCGGTACGTGTGTCCACACGAATCCTGTCACCCGGATTGACAAACAGGGGAACGTTAATCACCGAACCCGTTTCCAACGTCGCGGGTTTCGTCACGTTATTTGCTGTGTCGCCGCGCACTCCCGGCTCGGCGCTCTCCACCGTCAATTCTAAGAAATTGGGCAGGTCTACCGCAACGATAGTTTCGCCATCTACCAGCAGTTCTACGATATCTTGCTCTTTAAGGAACCGCACAGCATCACCCAACATTTCTTTTGAAATGGGCTGCTGATCAAAGGTCTCGGTATTCATAAAAACCAGCTCATCGCCGTCAACATACAGGAATTGCCAGTTCTGATGCTCGACGCGCACGTCTTCGATTTCTTCGCCGGCGCGGAAGCGTTGCTCAATGACACGCCCATTTTTCACATTCTTGAGACGCACCCGCACAAACGCACGCCAGTTCCCAGGACTCACATGATGAAATTCCGTCACCGTATACAATTCGCCATTATAGCGTATAATCATGCCATTGCGGAAATCCGCAGTTGTTGTTGCACCCAATGGTCCAACCTCCTCTTCCATATAGCGCGGCATACCGCGCATCTTTCATATAATGTTCTGCAAAAAATCGTTCATCACGAAACACCGTGATGAACGAAATCACGCCAGCAATCGTTGCAACCCCTCGGTGTACTCTACATATTTGGCGAGGCGTTTCTTTTTCAGGTTCTCTCGCAGTATCCAGTTGATATCGGAATCGCCCCACGCGGCACATGCACGCATCAGGGAAAACCCACGTTCTGGGGCCGCAGCCGTCACAACGCTGACCGTATAGCCAGATGCTTGACGCAGCGAACGAAAATCTTCACGTTTACGCTCTGTTACCAGCGTCGTATGGATGCGTTCCAAAATCACATGCTGAATTTCCAGGGCCGCATTCACCACGTTTGCTGTATGCAGTAACCCAGGCTCGGCTATGGCAGCAATGGCAGCACGTTGCTGAAAATAGTTTCCCTGTGTCGCCAGAATCATTAAGAAATTGATCGTTTCCTGAGTAGCTACAGGCAACAAACGTTGGAAAGCCAGCGCGACTCCCTCGCGCACACGCCACAAAGGACTACATGCGTGCTTCCCCAACAATTCAAAGGTCTCGCCCCACCACTTAGGGTAGGTAGCCGAACACTGTCCCAGTGCGACAATGCTACATAGAATAACAAATTCCGCCGCCGTATTGCTCATAATACGTTGACGCTCATCGCTCATGAGATAGCATAACAATTCCTGCACACTCTCCGGCTGTTCTGCTACCTGCACTGAAAGCAGATGGGCCAGCTCATTTACCAGTTCTAAATTCGCACGTGGCCCCGGCAAACGACTTTGCTCGCGCAAATAAAATTCGAGAGGACGCATATTGCCCGACAATGCCCGCTCTACCAGTGGCGCAAGAGTTTCATACATTGAGAGACATCCCTTGTATTAGCGAAGTTGACCACATGAAGTCTACTACCTTGTATCCTTTGACACCACTGTATTCTATCACATTTTATACTCATGTTGGCAAATCGCCTCTATAAGGCTGTTGCAAAATCATTCTTGTGACCACATGGGTACGCCAGAACGTATCATAGTACTTGTACAGTCTGATTTATAACATTGACGTTAACGTTAATCTTATGATATAATACATATGTGTCCTCAAGGAAATTATTATAGCTTTTTCTCTGACGCTGGAGGGTACCTTCTATGGCTGAAACAAATCAAATATCTCAAATACCTGTGGATAATACATCTTGTTATTCTATAGAGCAGGTCTCGACTCGAACGGGTCTGACGAAACGCACATTGCGCTATTATGAAGAAATGGGGTTATTGCCGCCGACAGACCGCACTGAAGGCAATTACCGGCGCTACAGCGAAGCCGACCTGCAACGAATAGACCGCATCAAAGAATTGCGCGATCTGCTTGGTTTCTCGCTAACCGATATTCGTCAATTGCTCGACACTGAAGACGAACGAGGACAGATCAAAGTCGCTTATAGTCACGAAACTGACGCAAGCGGGAAAATAGCGCAACTCGACCGCGCCGACGACTTGATACGCACACAATTACATTTGATTGAGCAAAAAATCTCTGGATTGGACCAGATGCGTGCAGCATTGCTGGCAAAACTCCAACGTCATGCTGAGAAACGCGAAATATTATTAACCGATACATCATTGTTACCTGATAAAGAACTCTAGAACGGATTTATTGACCTTATGCAAACGCTACCACATGCTCAACAGGAGATACTTGACACCGGGCAAACGCATGAGCAGCAGCCAGTAAAAGGGCTGCTGCGTGCTTTTGTGGCATTACAGCACCGTAATTTTCGTCTCTTCTGGTTTGGTCAGCTTATTTCGCTGATCGGAACCTGGATGCAATCAATTGGACAAGCATGGCTGGTGCTTGAATTGACGCATAGCGCCTGGCTGCTTGGTCTGGTCGGGGCATTGCAATTCTTGCCGATCATGCTTTTTGCTCTGTTTGGCGGCGTATTCGCCGATAAATGGCCCAAACGAAGAGTGCTGCTGTTCACCCAATCATCCGCGATGATCCAGGCATTTATCCTCGCAATACTGGTTTTTACTGGCACCGTCCAAATATGGCACATTTTTGTACTGGCAACACTGCTTGGTCTCACGAACTCTATTGATATGCCGACTCGCCAGGCTTTTGTCGTTGAAATGGTAGGCAGAGATAGTCTGCCCAACGCTATTGCACTCAACTCTTCTGTCTTTAACATGGCTCGTATCGTCGGCCCTGGCATCGGTGGATTGATTATTGCCGCACTTGGCGTCGCGCCACTGTTCCTGCTCAATGCTCTGAGCTTTATCGCGGTACTGGCCGGGCTAGCAATGATTGATATGAAAACGCTTTATGGGCAACCCAAACGCGCCGCGACATTGCGCGATGAACCAAAGCTAAGTACACTCCAGAGCTTACGCGAAGGGCTGAATTACGTCTTTCATACGCCGTCCGTCTTTCTCATTATAGCGGTTATAGGCATCATCTCTCTGTTCGGAATCAACTTCAATGTGGTACTGCCTCTTTTCGCAACCGAAGTGTTGCACGTAGGGGCAACGGGGTTCGGCTTTATCTCGTCCGCCTTCGGACTAGGGTCACTGGTCGCCGCGCTCTGGCTTGCCTGGGGCAACAAAAAACCGAGCATCATCCACTTCCTCATCGAGGGAACCATTTTCTGCGTGATACTGGGGCTGTTTGCCATTTCAGGAAACTACTATCTATCGCTCCTACTCATAGCTGGCGTGGGCTTTGCGCAAATTTCACTTTCGGCAATCGCCAATACGACACTTCAGACTGTCGCTCCGAACCATTTACGTGGTAGAGTAATGAGTGTGTATATGGTTGTTTTTGCTGGATCAACCCCACTGGGTAATTTATTCATCGGTGGTTTAGCCCTCTACTTCGGAGCGCCCATTGCGTTGTTTACTGGTGCCAGCCTTAGTCTGATGGCAGCACTCGCCGGTTGGGTGTTCCGTAAGCCGGCACTAAAAAGTCTCGCGGAGGCCAACAAAGTTTATGAATAACTGGCGGATTATTCCGCTAACCGTTGCCGATCAGCAGCAGCATATCGAGCAAAGTGAGCGATTGCTGGCAACTATCGCGTCAGGCGATCCTGCGACCTTCTACTGGTCTATGGCAAACCGCACAGGACTTGTACTTGGTTTCTCGCAGAAACAGGAAATACTCAATGCAGAGGCGGTAATGGCAAGTGACATACCCATTTACCACCGACGAGCAGGAGGCACAGCTGTACTTGTTGGACAACACATGCTCAGTCTGGATGTCGTATTACCCGCCAATCATCCCCTTGTTCTGGGAGACGTGGTGGAGTCCTATCGCTGGTTTGGTGAAGCGTGGGTGGAAACTTTGCATCAGTTGGGAATACAGTCACGTTCTATATCGCCCGCAGAAGCGCACGCACAACGTACACTATTGAAACTGCCAGCTACCCGCGATTATGAGATGCTCTTGCACAGGGCCTGTTATGGATCGTATTCCTCGTATGAAGTTGTCGTGGGCCAGCGTAAAGTAGTCGGGTTGGATATGATTCGCCGCCGCGCCGGTAGCCTGTTGCAAGCAGGGGTGCTGCTTCACTGGGAAACAGAGGCGCTGGCAAAACTCCTGGGGCATACAGAGGAGGAACAGGCACTTTTACGTCGAGGATTACATGAACGGGCAGTGGGAATTGATACGCTGGCCGGTCGTGTTATAACAGCAGAGGAACTTATCACCGCTTTTGAGAAGG
>DATGJV010000017.1:0-3746 GCA_035295005.1 Ktedonobacteraceae bacterium
CCGCCCGGCAGGTCGCGGAGTATGTGGAGCAGCAGCGCCAGTGTCCACACTGCCGACAAATCCTCACTTGCAAAGGGCACCACCAGATCGGCATGCGAACCCTCTTCGGCAAACTCCCGCTCTCCAGCCCACGCTTGTATACCTGTTCCTGCCAACCCCACCAGAAGCGCAGTTGGAGTCCGGTCGCCGCGCTGTTCTCCGAGCGTAGCACACCAGAACTGCTCTGTCAGGAGGTTCGGTGGGCCTCGCTTCTGTCGTATGGCGTGACGGTCAAGCTCCTGGGAGATCTGTTGCCGATGGAGCACCAACTGAGTACCTCAACCGTCTCGCGTCACGTCCATCAGGTGGCCGAACGTCTCGAAGGGGAGTTGGGCGACGAGCAACCTTCTTTCTTGAAAAACTACGGCACGCTCCATCCCCAGGTCAACGCACTGATTGGTCCGCACATCCAACACCTGATTGATCTGACACTCACCATGAATCGCGTCGCCTGTGAGCAGGATAGTACGGCAACAGGGCAAGCGATAGGGACGAACAACAATAAACGAGAAGCGATATAAACAGTGAAGGCTCTCTGGTGGAGTCTAATAGACGTGTCCCTGTCCAATATGAGAGGTAAGTAAAAGAAAGTCATTCCTTATGGTAAACACAGACGCTCTCAGCTATCTCACCGAACCGTTACGCGACGTGGTACTGGATCATCTCAATCTGCTGAGAACATGCTGACGGCTATCTACATCCAACATGATACTTCCACCTCTTTTGACACCTGGTTCGGGTTCGTGTCAGCAAGGTGCATCCAGATTCCGACACGGGCCTTCGTCCTCACAACGGACCGGGTACTGCTCCTTGAGGATCCAACCGATTCAGCCACGTCTACCGCTGCCCGCAGGTATCTCGCTGCCTCCTGTTCACTTGATCGCATTATCTTCTTTGAGGTGCGTTCGCACATCCTCGATTGCGCGTTGACCTTCGTCATGGCAACCGCAAACGACGTAGAGCATGTGACTGTGACGTATAACGGCGTCAGTAGAACCAGGTTCCTCGTGGCTCTTGCATGCATTCGTGGGTTGCTGGCTCACCTACCCCTCCCTCCGTATACACGACCAGATGATGCCTATATCCAGGAGCGTACATATGCGCTGAAGGATTGGTACGCACAGCTCTCCGGGTCGGGTTTGCGACAGAAGAATGCAGTCATAAGCTACCTGATGCCAGGTGAACACATCCTTGAGTGGCTAGAGGTGCCAGCGATTGATGAAAGCAGATGGTGGCAACGGTTTGACATGAGTGCATATGAACAACCACCAACAATGCTGGTACGTACAGATCGACAAATATTGCTCGTGAAGGAGACGAAGCGTCTCATACGGAAGCCAAGAAACCTATGGCAGTGATGCCTGGATTCTGCCACTGGAACACCTATCTAAAATCAGTATTGTCGCTGGCGAGCATGGACCTGGGATGAAGTTTACCTTGAAACAGAGGGAGGAGACCGAGGTGGTACATCTCCCTATCCTTCCAGAGCTTGTGGAACACGCACTGGCACTGGTCTTGTCTTCTCTAGTGAAACGTGAATAGTGCCATGATGCGCCAGTAGAAGTTGTATACTTATAGCAAGGGTCTCAGATACTTTCGCCTCGCAAAAAGGGAAGACCCAATGTAATACGCGGCAGCACTGTACTGTCTCGCCTCGCTGCTTTCTGTTCACCGGGGAGGAATCTATGCCTGTACGCTTTGAACGGCACGAGAAAATTGCCCGTTACCTTGACCCACGGACCAACTTCCAGGAAACAACCATTGCGTGCGAAATGCGCCGCGATCCGTTAACGGGTCGCAGTGGGCGAGTGGCGCATGGGATGGGGTTCCACCTTTCGCCGCCGGATGTGGCACCATTGATTGCAACTTCGCAACGTTCCTGCCCGTTCTGCCCTGAGCGGATTTTTGCGGTCACACCCAGGTTCCCTATCAATATCATCCCGGAAGGTCGCCTCCAGCGCGGAGAGGCGGTGCTTTTCCCGAACCTGGTTCCCTATGATGAACACAGCGCGGTCACTGTCATCAGCCAGCAACACTACGTTCCTCTGGAACAATTTACACCCCTCCAGCTCTTTGATGCTTTTCGTCTCAGCATGAACTATTTGCACCGAGTCAGGGAACACCCACGGACAACTTACTCGCTCGTCTTCTGGAATTATTTTCCTGCTTCAGGTGGAACGCAAATTCATCCCCACCTGCAGATACTGCCGACCGATACGCCTGGCAATACCCTCCAGGAGGAATTAACCACCAGCGTGCGCTACTATCGGGAGGAAGGACATTCCTACTGGGCAGATTTGCTTCTAGAGGAAGAACGTCTGGGCGAGCGGTGGATAGGGCGAGGGGTACATAGCGCCTGGCTGACCAGCTTTGTCTCGCGCAGTCTGCTGGCAGATACGCTCGTCCTCTTTCCTGCACATCAAACAATCCTGGATCTTTCCGATGAAGCATTGGAGGAGTTCTGCCGGGGGTTGGGGCAGGCGCTTAGACATCTCGCATCGCAGGGGGTGTACAGTTTCAATCTGGCCTGGTACTCAGGTGTGGTCGGAAGCAAGGAGATGTGCCTGCACGTCCGACTCTCGCCGCGTCTCTACCTCACTCCTAGCCTGTGGGGAACGGATACGACCGCACTCCAGCACCTCTACCAGGAACATTTCATGGTCCAGACACCAGAAGCGGCTGCTGCTGCACTCCAGCAAGCCATCAAGCTCTAAAGGGTATCCATTGCATCCTTCGTCAACATATCCCAAGTCTAACACAATTTTGATGATGTGGGATGAGCATGAGACCATTCTAATTCTGGGGCAAAGAGAGACGAACCACGTTATGGAGTGGCCTTCGACTCAACTAGGGAAGCCAGGTCAATCACATCTAAAGAGCGTTTTCAGAAGAATGAGGAAGTGACAGCATAAGACAAGCCTTTTACCACAGCCGTATCATTTAAGTAACAGAACCATTTGCTACGGGTGAAAGAGTACATCCGGTGTTTGAACCGTTATCAACAAAAGCGCATACTTGAAAGATGCGGATTGGTTCAACATTATAACAATGGTACTTACGGGGGATATTATTCCCCAGCCTAGATGCATAATATATACTGCTTCAAGCACACATGATCAGCATTATCAAACACCTGCTGAAGTGTATTTTCACCAGGCATCAACGAAATCCAGTTAAAAGAACACAGTGGTACTGAAAAGGAGGAGAGTAGCTCTTATTTGAGCCGATTTTGGTGTCTTGACAGAGCGGGCCACCATAAGCCGAAATGGACCTGGAAGTTAGCACATGGCATCTTCATCTTCCATAGCGAAATATTCCCCCTCGAGAATAGTCACCTCCAGGTTTACAGTGGGAGGTAACGCCTGTACTCGGGGTGTAGGCCCCGATAGTCAGGAGCCTGGTGTTCAGCGAAAACGATGGTTTTGATATTGCCCCGCACGGAGAAATCAGCGACGACGCGCATCCAGCGCGGAGAGAGCAAGGCCACAAGATCGTCGAGGATGGCGTTAGCGGTCTCTTCATGGCCGATGGGACGGGAGCGGTACCGATTAATATAGAGCTTCAAACTCTTGAGTTCGACGAGGAGTTGATCTGGCACATAATCAATCGTCAGGATTGCAAAATCGGGAAAGCCCGAATTGGGAGCCAGACAGGTAAATTCTGGCACCTCCAGATGCACGACAAAATCCCGTGTCGTGTAGGCATTG
>DATGJV010000018.1:0-8717 GCA_035295005.1 Ktedonobacteraceae bacterium
TCTGTGTGCCAATCAAGATTGCACCAATCACGATGCCAACAATACCTGATGCCACCTGTGTACCCCAGACTGGCATACGTCGTGTACCACGATAATTTTGTATTGTCGCGGTGAGCGATGTAATAACCGCCGTGAGCAGACATGCTAATAATAGTACAATCACCACAAAAAACGTATAATCTTGCCTGGGTTGGCGCAGGTTATAGACGACATACGACTGGAAAAACAGAGCGTCAATCAGGATACCTCCGCTGACGAGTGTGCCAAAAAGCGGCGTCCATCGTAAACCAATCAGTGTAATTGCCGCCGCTAGCAACTGGGCTGAACCCACAATAGTCAACGGAATACCACCTGGAAAACCAATAAAGCTCACCAGTACGTAGCATAACAGCGCACCACCTGCCAGGGCAGAGGCCGCAATTTTGCCCGTCACTGGTAATGGTTGACGCGAGAAAAAATTGGAATTAGTTGTTACATTCATTACTCATACCTTTCTTCGGTAACATTGCTATGTTTACTTTGTTTGCTTCCTACGTCTGCGATTTCACTATCAATCCAGGTTATTTCTGCCTGGACACTACTCGTTCGATAACCAATTGTCCGTAGAATATGCGCTCTCTGGTTATCCGGTACATCGGCGTTAGTTAAAACGTATTGCCGTCCTCCCTGCAGGTACAAATCAATTGACCGGAGATAGTCCCGGTAGTGCCAGAGAATCGTGAGTTGTTGCTCAACAGTGATATGATCAAAATTGTTCAATTTCACCATGAAAAGTTGCGGGTAATCTACGGAAAACTCGTCGCTCTCCGCCATCAGTGCATAGAACTGTTTACGCCCGGACCCTGTAATGTGATATGACTTGCGCTGCTTGCCGCCCGAAGGTGGGACTGGCATTTCCACGCCAGTCCCTTCATCCAGAGCAATCAGCCCTTCGCCCTCTAACTGGCGAATGAGCGGGTACAATACCCCCCAGCTGATATGGCGAAACGGTCCCATCATTCTGCTCAATATCTCGCGCAACTCGTAACCATGATGTGGCCCATCCATCAACTCCCCCAACACAAACAATTCATAGATGCCATTTTTCCGCGCATGCGCAACTTTTCCGTTATCATTATCCCCGGACCTGGGGGCAAACTGTTCATCAATCATCTTTCACCTCCCAACAACTATATCGTTTCGATATAAGGAATTATATATCGGAACGATATAGTTGTCAAGAGGGAAAAGCCAGAAGATAGCTATCCGTGTAGAACTGTGTCATTTGCCAGGATACTTGTCCTCTGCGCTACTCCTCAGGCCCTTCATCAGAAAGCCGATACAACCACTTTGCACGCGCAAGAATAGAATAATGAGGAGTCAGGTGTTACCATCTTGCGTACATACTGTATGATATAGCGAGGGAAACACTATTTCACAACACAGGAGAATACACAACCTCATGAGTACAGTAAACACGGGGAGCAAACTACCGCACTGGGATATGACTCCCGTCTATCCATCGCTGGAGTCATCTGAATTCGCCCAGGGATTCGCCCATGCTACGCGGGCAATTGCCGACCTCGCGCAGCTTTTTGATGCACAACATATTATGCAGCAACCGTCGCTCACGGTGAATGACGCGCTCGTCCATACCTTTGAGGCGGTTATCGCTCGCTATAATAGCGTTCTGGATGAAATCCACACACTGACTACCTATATCGAATGTTTCGTCACAACAAACACACAGGATACCCTTGCACAGGCAAAATTAAGCGAGTTGGAGCAAGCAGGAGTGATACTCTCAAAACTGGGAACGCGCTTCACCGCGTGGATCGGCTCGCTGGATGTCGAAAACCTGATTGAACAATCATCCGTCGCTCGCGAATTTGCCTTCATGTTGCGACGGGCGAAGGAAAAAGCGACGCACCTGATGACGCCGCCTGAAGAGACGCTAGCGGCAGAGTTGGGCGTCACGGGCAGTAGCGCATGGTCAAAATTGCACAGCAACGTCACGTCGCAAATTACGGTGAAGATTCACCTGCGCGGCGAAGCCAGGGAGCTACCGATGAGTGCGATACGCAGCCTGGCTTCCGATGAAGAACGCGAAACACGTCACCGCGCTTACGATGCTGAGCTGACCGGTTGGAAACAGGCCGCCTTGCCACTGGCCGCAGCGATGAACAGCATCAAGGGCGAGGTAAATACGTTGACAAAGAAGCGCGGGTGGGAATCGCCACTGGCCGCTTCTCTCTTTAGCAACAATATTGACAGGGCAACGCTTGACGCGATGTTAGAGGCGGCTTACGAGTCATTCCCCGACTTCCGGCGCTACCTGCACGCTAAGGCTCACCTGCTTGGACTGCCACGGCTGGCATGGTACGATTTGTTTGCCCCGGTCGGCAAAAGCACGAAGGTCTGGGAGTACGAAGACGCAACGAACTTTATTGTGGAGCAGTTCGGCACCTTTTCCTCGCGCCTCGCGAATTTCGCCGCTCGCGCCTTCCGCGAACAGTGGATTGACGCCGAGCCGCGCCCCGGCAAGGTAGATGGCGCTTTCTGTATACCATTACGTAAGGATGAATCGCGTGTGCTTGCTAATTTCAGACCAACCTACGAGGGAACAAGTACGCTGGCACATGAACTGGGCCACGGCTACCACAATCTGAATCTTGCTCATCGCCCGGCGCTGCAGCGTGGCACGCCCATGACGCTGGCAGAGACGGCAAGCATTTTCTGCGAAACCATCGTGCGCGAGGCCACGTTGCGCAGCGTAGATGCTCAGGAACAACTCTCAATCCTTGAGGCATCGCTGCAAGGTTCGTCTCAGGTCGTGGTAGATATTACCAGCCGTTTCCTCTTTGAGCAACGTGTCTTTGAGAAACGCCAGCAGCGCGAATTGTCCATTGAGGAACTCAATACGCTCATGCTAGACGCGCAGCGCGAGACCTATGGCGACGGGCTGAACGAAGCGGCGCTGCATCCCTACATGTGGGCAATGAAGCCGCATTATTACAGCACGTACTCTTTTTACAACTATCCGTACATGTTCGGGCTGCTCTTTGGACTCGGCCTCTATGCACGCTATCAAGAAGACCCTGACACCTTCAAAAAGGGCTACGACGAACTACTCTCATCCACAGGTCTTGCCGATGCCGCGACGCTGGCCGCACACTTTGGCATTGACATCCGCTCAACCGCTTTCTGGCGTTCCAGCCTCGATATCATTCGTCGCGATATCGAACGCTTCGAGATGCTCGCACATAAATAACTCTCAAGGATGAAATAAAAATATCGCCAGCAATTTCGCGATGCGAAATTGCTGGCGATATTTTTATTTCATCCCTTCGAATCAGTATTCCGCTTGCGCTCATAGTGCTTGCGGGCTTTGGCGCGATTGCCGCACGTGTCCATATCGCACCAGCGACGGCTGCGATTTTTGCTGGTATCCAGGAACAGCCAGTTACAATCCTCAGCCGCACAGACGCGCACCCTGCGTAATTCGGCAGAGGTCAATAAGTCCGCAGCCGCACGCACCACAGGCCACAGAGGGCGTGCCAGCGCATCTTCCTCGCCCGCCCAATCCCAGCGAAAGCCTTCCCGCGAGTGAACAATACGCGCCTGGGCCATCGCTTCCGACAGCGCATCGTTCAATATAATCAGGTCGCTCTCTTGCGGTGTGGCTGCCTCTGACAGCGCGAGGAAGAGGCGGAACATAGCCTCGCGCACCTCAATCGTGCGCTGTAATACGACAGCCGCTGCCTCTGGATGACGACCAGCCTCAACAAGCAACCGCTTTGCCTCGTCCTCCGCCAAAAGTTGCGCCCCCTGGCCCCAGAACACAAAGTCGCGGTAGCTATTGAGCAATTCACGCGGATGCCCGGCAGCACGGTCATTCAGCGTATTTGTAAAATCCAGGCATAAGGAATTGGCCGTAAACTCAAACGGCGATACCTGGAAATTCATCTCTATCATAGTTGTTTCCCAATGCTTGTTCATCAAACAGAATTTTTATAACCCTCAAAATAGCATTGACAGGTTATAAAATATATGGTATACTCTAACCAGTTAATTCATTTTAACAGGTTATAATGCTTGTTGTCAAGGGTAGGCAAAAGCATATCAAAAGAAAGGCACGGGAAAACCATGTTAATCTTCCTCATTTTCTTACTTGCAGTAATCATAGTTGATATCGTAGCATTGAAGTGGGGGTTCGATAGCCGGGACGGGTTTGATAGTACCGAGTGGGAGAAGCAGCACCATGCAGTAATACATATGCATCACCTGCCGCATACGCCATTTGAGCCTTCATGCAAAGTACATATGTCAGCAAGGGAAAGATATTAACCACGGAGAAATTGTATCCTCAAAGGGAAACGGAATGACTGCTGAGAAATTGGCCTCTTTGCCGGTCAAAATCTCAGCACACCCGCCTGGATAGGCTGTGTCTGCATCTTCCGGGGCATGATCGTTGGCGTCGTGCGGTTCTCAGCGATTAGATCGCTCTTTGCGCGTATGAAAAAAATCTAGCAGACTGTCACCGTTTACCGCCGCTCATTCGTGCAACATATGACAGAGATTATCAAAACATTCCTGGGAATATATTGCTGAGCGGAAACATTCTATGAAACTTCCTTCTTACGTACAAATTGAGCCTGTCGGGCAGTGCAACTTACGCTGTCAAATGTGTCCAATTCAGTTTCGGCAAGATGGCCCTCCGTATGGACCACCCGCGTTTATGCAATTCGAGACCTTCACCCGCTTGATTGACCAGATGGCGAACGTGCAAGAATTACATATGCAAGGGCTTGGCGAACCGATGATGCACCCGCGTTTCTTCGATATGGTGGAATACGCATCAGCCAGAGATATACGAGTTACCACGAACTCGAACCTGACTCTCTTGAACGAGAAACGTGCCGAACGATGCATCAGTAGCGGCCTCGATTGCCTGCATATTTCTATTGATGGTGCAACCGCCGAGACGTATGAGCGCATTCGCGTGCGAGCGCACTTTGATCGCGTCCTGGGCAATATAGAACGTCTGCTTCGTGTGCGCGAGCGTCTCGGCAGTACACATCCCACGTTAATCATGGTGGTCGTTATCATGCGCCAGAATCTGCATGAGCTACCCGACCTTGTGCGCCTGGCAAGCCAGTACGCGATGGAGCGTGTCTTTGTCCAGCATCTTTGTCACGATTTCGGCGAATCGAGTCTTCCCGCCAGCTATCAGCCTATGCGTGAGTTTGTGCAATCCGAGACATTGCTTGAGGACGACCCGCAACGGGTTGCTCACTATTTCAGTGAGGCTCGCCAGACCGCTCAACAGTTGGGTATAGAGTTGCGTCTACCACGTACACAATTGCGTGTTCACCCACCGGGAACGCCCGGCCCGCAACGCTGCAACTGGCCCTGGACAGGAGCCTACATCAGCTATCAAGGCTATGCAATGCCCTGTTGTATGGTCTCAACTCCCGACCGCATCAATTTTGGCAATGTCGTCACAGAGGGTATCGAAGCTATCTGGAACAATAGCAGCTATGCCGCATTCCGCGAGCAACTGGCATCAGATGAGCCGCCGGAGCTATGTCGCTCTTGCTCCGTCTACTCCGGCACATTCTAAGTAGGGGCCGATTTATCGCGCCCATCGCCGATTTATCGGCTTATGTGCCAAATACCGATAAATCGGCGATGGGCGCGATCAATCGGCCCCTACACGATAAGGAAATTTTTGTCATGGGTATTTCGACAGCGACGCGGCCTCTCCACCTGGAGGCCAGCACGTTCCGTACTTTGCTGGAATTGCAAGGCCCTTCGCTGGGCTTATGGAGGGCGGCGGAGATAGCGGTATTACGCGAGCAAACGTATGAGCATCCGGTACTTGATCTGGGATGCGGTGATGGGCTGGTTACGTCACTTGTGCTGTCATATGTCGAAATTGGCGTTGACCCTGACGAGAAGTCACTGCTACAGGCAAAAGGCAGAGGTATTTATGGGAGCTTCGAGGCCAGGCCAGTGGAAGAAATGCAGTTACCGGCTAACAGTATCGGCACCGTCTTGAGCAATTCTGTGCTTGAGCATATCGCGAATATAGATACAGTGCTGGCAACGATAGCTCGTATCCTGCGCCCTGGTCGTCGGTTGATATTCACCACGCCCACACCGACCTTTAGTCAGTGGCTCGCCTTTCCCTGGCAGAGCTACGCTGAACGGCGCAACCGACAACTTCGCCATCTGAACCTGTGGTCTGTGGAATGTTGGGCGGCTCATCTGGAAGAGGTGGGGTTGGAGATAGAATATGTGCGGCCCTATCTCGGTCGTCCACTGGTCAGGCTGTGGGATATTTTGGAATTGCTCCAGCAGGTCTGGATAGGCCATCATCGTCTCTGGAGCATTTTCTGGCGGCACATTCCGCCAGATATGCTTACGTATCTTGCCACGAGAGCATCACAGCTAGACCTTGCCGCCAGTAATACTGGCGGTGGTCAGTTGATCGTGGCGCATAAAAAGGATGTTTATGCTAATGGCAACGGTTGATATTCTCTTACCGACGTATAATCGCCTCTCGTCGCTCATTATGACGCTAACGGGTGTTGCGGCACAAACTTGGCGCGATTTGCGTGTCATTGTAGCCGATCAAAGCGAACAACCTGTGGAGGATGAGCAGGTGCTTCAGACACTGCGCCGCGTCATTGAGGCACGAGGCGGCAGTGTTGCATGGCATACGCGCCCACCCGTGCATGGTATCGCTGAACAGCGCGATTTCTTGCTCAAACAGGCTATGGCTGAAGCTGTTCTGTATCTCGATGACGATGTGTTGATGGAACCTGACGTTGTTGAGCGTATGCTGGCAACGCTTCATACAGAGCAATGTGGTTTCGTCGGAGCTTTTCCTTCCGGTCTGTCGCATCGCGACGATGTGCGCCCCCAACAACATATCATCGAATACTGGGATGGCCCCGTTTTGCCGGAGGTGGTCGAACCCGATTCGCCGCAATGGGAACGCTGGCAACTGCACCGGGCAGCAAATCTTTACCATGTATCACTTGAGGTACCGCCAGAGCAGCTTCCGCGACTGTACAAAGTAGCATGGGTGGCATCGTGCGTAATGTATGATCGGGCAAAGTTGCTGGAAGTTGGCGGATTCTCTTTCTGGCAACGTCTGCCGCGCTATCACTCTGGCGAAGAGGTGCTGGTGCAAAACCTCTTGATGCGCCGTTGGGGCGGCTGCGCTATGCTACCTTCTGGCACCTGGTATGCTCAAGTACCAACGACTGTCTTGAATGATGCTGGCACCGTTGATGGACACGCGCTTGCTCTTCTACCGGAGATGGTTGAACGCTATGTCCCGGCTGCGCAAACGACGAAAAGCTGACCATAACCAACATGACGAATAGAACTGACCCATTCATATCTGGATTTTTATCTCGCTTGTCGGCTATGCCGCGCAAAATCGTGATATTGCGTGCCTCGCGTATCGGCGATTTTCTCTGCACGATACCGGCCATTCGTGCGCTCCGTCAAGCTTTACCCGCGGCGGAAATAGCCATGATTACTTTGCCGCTATTACGCGACCTCGTTTTGCGCTCACCTTACATAGACCGCTTTATTGCCTTCCCCGGTTTCCCTGGCATGGCAGAGCAGTTCTTTTCCGCGCCGAAAGCGGTGCAATTCTTCCAGCAGATGCAAGCCGAACCCTTTGACCTCGCGCTTCAGATGCAAGGTTCTGGCGTCTACTCCAATCCCTTTATGCTCCTGTTGGGAGCAAAAGCAACGGCAGGGTTTGTGCGCGAGGGCGACCCCTCTGGTCTGCTCGACGCCGCATTGCCATTTCCAGAGAACAAACATGAGATACGGCGCATGCTGTCATTGACAGCATTTCTCGGCATTCCTGCGCAAGGTGTTGGTGAGGAATTAGAATTTCCTTTGTGGCAGGAAGATTATACTCATGCTGATGCTCTGCTAGCCCACACAAAACTACCGCTCATTGGCTTACATCCATCGGCGCGAGACGCAACCCGGCGCTGGGCCTCTGAACGGTTTGTCGAGACAGGGAAAATATTAGCGCAAAGATGTCACGGAACGATTGTATTGCTGGGCGAAGCAGAGGATTATCCCACGGGAGAGGCAATGAGCAAAGAAATTACGACAACAAACACGCCTTGCCTGAATCTGATGGGTAAAACAACGCTGCCCGTATTAGGAGCAGTCATAGCGCGTTTATCGGCCCTCATCACCAATGATACTGGCCCGGCGCATATCGCCTACGCGCTCAAAACGCCGACCGTCACCATCTTTGGCGGCGGTAGTCCCACTCTTAATGGGCCGCTCAATCCAGGGCCGTTTCGTGTTTTGCAATTCCCCGTTCCTTGCCGACCTTGCGGTTATGTCAACTGCCCAATAGGCTATCGCTGCCTGGAACATGTAAGCGTTGGAGAAGTGATACATTCGGTGGAAGAGCTACTCTCGTGAGACCCAGAATGTGATGTTTACCTTGCACACGCCGTATATATTTTCGGAAGCCTTGCAACCATAGACCCCGAAAAAAGCCTCCGCCGTTGCATGGGCACCCGTATCGCATCGGGGGGAGCTGATAGCACTGTACAGGTGTGGTAGAATACGGAAAACAACGCAAGAAATCAGGTGCAATATGGACACAACCGTCAATATCGAGTTCACTTCAGATACAACGCAACACTTAAAAACGCTCGAACAACAACTCAAGCACATCCATGATG
>DATGJV010000019.1:0-5918 GCA_035295005.1 Ktedonobacteraceae bacterium
TTGCCTTGCGCCACACGGCTCAAGTGAATTCAGGGACGGAGCCGAGCTTCATGGTCGGCCCATTAAAAGTAGATTTCGCGCAACGGCAGGTACTGGTCAACGGGAAAGAAATAAAGCTCACTCCTACCGAATATGATTTGCTCAAGGTCTTAATTAAGAATAGTGGGAAAATTTTGACGCGCCAGATGCTACTTTCCCAGGTATGGGGAACCGGTTATGGCACCGAATCCCATTATCTCCATGTCTATATTGGTCAGCTACGTCGGAAAATCGAGCCGGACCCTGCTCATCCGCACTTTATTCTCACTGTATCAGGCGTGGGCTATCGTTTTAATGGTGAAGATTGACATGCGGTTGTGTGAGTGAACCCTGTCTCATAATCTTGAGTAAATCTTTAGATTGAAGTGTTTTCTCTTTAGTCTCTCTTGACCTTCTTTTGGCTATACTGTGGAAGGGTGAAAATATATCATCCTATCTGAGTCCTTGCTCATCTGGAGGTTGAAATGGACCTGAAAGATACCGTTATTGGAAATAATGTATATTCCTCACGGTTATTGCTCCCTTTTACGCATGGAGTCAATGCGCACGCGCTGGAGTTTGCGGTGTTACTTGCCAGGAGTCGGCATGCGACACTTGTACCCGTTTCATTGATCTATGTGCCGCCAACCGCCAGGGGGGCGCGTCTCGAACACATTCAGCAATCAAAAGATTTCCAGACACTCGTACAAACAAAAGCTATAAAGCACAATGTTACGATAGAAGCACAGGAAGTCTGTACAGGTAATGTGATTGAGAGCATTCAGCGCACGATGCAGGAATTGAATTGCAGTGGTATTATCCTTTTTGTATGCGATGGAGACGGCGTTTTGCTTTCTACAAATGAAGTGAAACATGTTCTCACGCTTGTTCCCGGTCAACATCATGTGATTCGTTTGCAACGCAATACTCCCCGTCTCTCGTTGAGCCCGTTCAAACGCATTGCCCGTCTGTTGCCTGGACACCGTAAAGAACAGGTACTTTCAGGAACAAGCTTTTCATGAGCTGTTCTGAGAAGGGAGATAGCTACCATGTTTTTAGCAAATGTGCTACTTTCCCGTTGGCAGTCAACTCATAGCGTACACGATCAGGATTGATATTTTCAACCGATGGCGCGTTTTCTGCTGCTACCACGGTGTCGTGTGGATGAACAGTTTGCCAGACACGAGCTATCGCTCCCGGTTCTTGTATACGGTAGATGAAGCGACGATTGATTTTTGCCTGTTGCGCCAGGTGTTCAGCTTTCCCAAAGTACTCTTTCGCTTTTTGATCATCGAGATAAGGGTCTACCACCTCAAACATGCTGGGCGTTCGCACATTCTTTCCTGTGTTTTCTCCCATGTATAAAAATACCACAGGCTTCCCATCGGCATTATTGATGGCCGTGCGTATAACTGCGTCATTGTGTCCATTCATAGCGGTGAGGATTGCCAGTATGGAACCTGGGAGTTGGCCCTCCACGCCCGTTATCATCACCGGTACACGGCCAGCCTGCTTATGACGCTGGTAGTTGAAATAGGCGACGAGCATCCCGATACCGGCCACCGTTCCGCCAAAAGCGGTCGCGAGTGGTTTCGCCACCAGATTTGTTGACCACGCGATGAAAACAAGAAATGTGGTGAGTATACCCAGCCAAAATTCAATGTTTGACCATAAACTCGGCTTGCCAGTGCGAACAGGCGTAATATTTGCATCTTTCGCAATAGATGTACTCTGAGAGGATAATCCATTAGATGAAGTCTGATCGGATTGCTTTGGTAATAAGTCATCGAAAGCTGTACCGGGAGATACAGGCATATGACCGTTACTGGATGCCGGTGCAGCTTGTTGAGTTGCACCGGCAACGGCTACTCGTGCTGCCTTGCGTTCACGATGGCGCACCAGATCAAGGCCCAGGCAGGTGAGTGTAAAGGCTCCTAACAGTCCAAAGGCGTACATATCACCCAGAATATTGATATTTCCTAATACAAGAATGAGTACCACAATAGGGATACCGGTCGCCAGTGCTATCGAATAGTGCGGTGTGCCGCGCCGTTTGTTGCGCTGGAGAACGAAGGCTGGGAAAAATTCCATACGGGCAAGGGCCATGAACACGTGATAAGAACCAATGATTGCGGTATTGCTGGCGAATACGAGTAAAGCTCCCGCGCTCAGTGCCACTTCCGTTTGTAAAACGTAGCCGCCAAACTTTCCACCCAGTAGAGAAATAAGCTGAGTCGAGAGTACCGGATCGGCCGCCTTTTCGGGTTGAAGGACCGTTGATAGCATGGTAAGAATTGGACTGGTGATGCCAATAGTTAAGACAACGAGCAGGAGTGCGATTCCCGCGACTTTCTTGCGCGGAGTTTTCATGACCGGAGAGAGTTGCGAGATGCTTTCAAGGCCGGAAAAAGCGAGAAACGAACCCGCAAAGCCAATTAAGATTGAGGTAGGAGTGAGTGCCTCATGCGCGAACATGTCTGAAAACAGCGATAAAAATGTTGCAAACGACATGTGTGTGAATACCGTTATCAAAATAGCTATATCGCTGCCAAACGCGATAACTGCTCCAACAAGGCTAACTTTCGCACTCTCGCTCACTCCAATCCAGTTAAGGATACCCAGCAATATCAGGACACCAATGGTGATGAGTAAAATGATCGGCTGAATTGCTCCCCCTACAGGAAGCGTAATGCTCGGTCCGATGGCGGGAATGACGACACTGAAGTATTGTATGCCGGAGATAGAGCTGATAGCAGAGGTGAGAAAATAGTCAACCAGAATAAACATACCGCCAAGCGCCCCAACCCAGTGGTTGATGGCCTGGGCCGCTACTGTAACAACGCCGCCGCCTTGCGGAAATCTATGCGTGACCTCAGCGTATTTGAGCGTGAGCAGTACAAACACAGACATTGTAAGAAAAACAAAAAAACCTGCCAGTCTTCCTACATTTCCGTAAAGAATACCGGGGGTATAATAGACAGACGTCCCAATATCAGCAAAAACAACTGCCCAGCAGAGGAGGGGGCCAAGCAAATTTCTCCCATGGCTATGTTCATCCCCTTGACTCTGGTCCCCTACTTGAGCCAGTTGCGTCGAATCTTGTGTCATATTATTGCAATCCTTCAAAAGGAATAGGTTCGTTTTGCGTAAACACGAAAAGCCGCCTCTACACGTATTCTTGCGTGTGAGGCTGACCTTTTCACTAGTGTAGCACACAGGCTGAGTATACGCAAGAAAATTATACCTTACTTCCCGATTTGTAGCTGTTACTGTACTAGAGTTAAAGATACATAGGAAGCTGGAAAGAACAACGGTTATGTTAGAAATAGCTTATCTTATTGTGGTTCGTGTACCCCTCAAGAAATGCTCAAGAAAAGGGACGAAACTCTCAATATTTTATCATGGCATATAAAATACGTCGTAAATCGCGTTTTTTCGCTTGCCTTGTTGTGATTTCATCATCTACTATACATGGTGGTGTGTGAATATGCTCAGGAATGACGATGGTTTGAGATATCGAGGTATTACGTTGATGGAAAAGGATGTTAATCAATCTATGAATAAAGACACTGTTTCAGACTCTTCGTCTGCTCCCATAAATGTGGTTGACAATGATGATCCCGCACTTTTAATACGCACAGAAGAGCGTCAGGGAAGCTTGCCTGGCAATGTACGTGTGCGCTTAATACGTCCAAGCCATTCCTCATTTCGGCGTATTAGTAGCGGTGTTCTTGAGGCGAAGCCCCAGGCGGATATACCGGAAGGTGGATTGCCGCGCTTTCTGTATCATGCCAAGCGTGTATTAATTGGTGCGCCCATTGCTAATATTCAGGCGGAACATGAACGGCTGACCAAAGTCAAAGCTCTGGCTGTCCTCTCATCGGACGTGATCTCGTCGGTCGCCTATGCGACCGAGGCTATTCTGGCAACCCTCATCGTAGCTGGTTCGGGAAACCTGGGGTTGACTTTACCCATTGCCATCGCCATCGTATGTCTGCTGGCTATTGTCGCCCTTTCCTACCGCCAGACGATCCCAGCCTACCCCAATGGCGGGGGATCCTATATTGTGGCGAAGGATAACCTGGGAACTCTCGCAGGGCTGGTGGCCGCTGGCTCGCTCATGATTGATTATATCCTCACCGTCTCGGTCAGCGTATCAGCTGGCGTACAGGCCCTTGTTACACTTTTTCCTGCCCTCTCCTCCACTTTCACCATTGTAAGTATTGATGTGGCGTTAGTGCTACTGATAATGCTTGTGAACCTGCGCGGCGTGCGCGAGTCGGGCTCGATCTTTGCTGTCCCCACCTACATTTTCATTGCAAGCGCCATCCTGCTCATCGTGGTGGGTTGCTTCAAGTCCTTTGTTTTCCAGCACAATCCCCTCATTGGTTCTTTCCGCTATGCACAGACGACCGAACCGCTCTCGCTCTTCCTGATCCTGCGCTCGTTTGCTGCTGGCTGCTCGGCATTAACGGGAACCGAGGCCATCTCCAACGGCATCCCGGCTTTCAAGAAGCCCGAGGCACGCAATGCGGCCACTACTCTTACCTGGATGGTCGTGATTCTGGGGACGCTCTTCATCGGCACGACTGTGTTGGCAATGTCCTATCATATTGAGGCCATTCCATCCGGCAATCCGACCGTCATTGGTCAGATGGCTCTGTTGGTATTTACCGGGCCGCTCTTTTTCATGTTTCCCGTGTTCCAACTCGCTACACTACTCATCCTGACGCTGGCGGCCAACACTAGCTACGCCGATTTCCCGCGTCTGTCTTCTTTGCTGGCTCGCGACCACTTTTTGCCGCACCAGTTCGCCTTCCGGGGAGACCGCCTGGCTTTCTCGATTGGCATTGTCTCTCTGGCAATACTGTCCAGTCTATTGCTTGTCGTTTTCCGGGGAGATACGACCAGCCTCATCAACCTGTATGCTGTCGGCGTCTTCATGTCGTTTACTCTGTCGCAAGGTGGGATGGTACGCCACTGGTGGCGATTGCGCCGGGAGAAGAAGAACTGGCAACGCAGTCTGGCAATCAACGCTTTAGGGGCGCTGACAACGTTGGTGGTGGCTCTGGTGATCGCCTTCACCAAATTCCTGTCCGGGGCCTGGATCGTCGTCATTCTTATCCCTTTGCTGGTCATCATGTTTCTTGGCATCCACCGACACTACATGCATGTTGAGCGCGAACGGACGACCGATATCCCAATACATCCAAAAGATATTCATCACCGCCTGATTGTACCCATTTCTGACTTGAGTCAGGTCTCGCGAGAAAGCCTCGCTTACGCTCGCTCGATCTCATCACAGGTGACTGCCGTACATGTCTTATTACACGGTGGGAGCGCAGATGAATTGCGTGCGGCCTGGGATAGCATGCAGGACGGTTGGACAGACGATGAGTGTATTCATCTGGAGATTCTCCAACCTGCTGGCCGTTTTCGCGAGAGTGCGATGATAGCGTATATTGAGTCGGAGCATAAGCGGTATCCAGCTGATACCCTGACCGTTGTACTGCCAGAGACCTATGCTCCCTGGTGGCAACGGTTGCTGTGGAATCCGTTTGTTTTTCGTTTGAAAGTGCGTCTGTACTTCCATCCAAACATCATCGTCACGAACTTTACCGAGATGCAAAGGGATACTCCGAGCGGGATGCCTACCCGCCCACAGAAGATTCGACACCGATTTATTGTCCCTATAGCCGGGTTGGATCGTGTGTCGAAGCAAAGTCTGGCTTACGCACGTTCGATTACATCTCATGTTACCGCATCTCATGTAGCCATAGATGTGCATGATGCTGATATAGTGCAGGAAGCCTGGATGAATCTGCAAAAGAATGCTCCAAAGGATGAAGAATCTCAGATGGTGATTATCGAATCGCCGTATCGCTCGCTTTCAGGTCCGT
>DATGJV010000020.1:0-3956 GCA_035295005.1 Ktedonobacteraceae bacterium
ATCAACCTAAACAGAGCGCTCCCAATCTGCGTGTGCCATTTGGCAGCATGTTTTGGACTCTGAAAACGGCCACATTGAAACTCAGTGATAGCGGGACGCAGGTCAATAAAGGCATGCGCTTCCTGGTCCTCACCTTCTCACTTGATAATCCCGGCACTGATGGCCTCAACGCCTTCCCGCCTGATTTCATTCGCTTACAATACGGCGGAACGACCACCGTACTCGATCAGTCTGTCGTCGGCGATGCTGCTGCTGGCACCACAAATATTCCAGGGATCTTTTCCTTCCTGGTGCCGCAAGATACCACGGCGGCGACCTTCATCCTGCTGCCAGGGCACACTCCTGGCGCAACCAGCCAGGCCACGATCCCTTTTCAAATCCCGTAGAGATGGGTTTCGCGTCCCGATAGGTTTGACGGGGAGTTAAAGAGCAGCGTATCGCACCTGGTCGTAATGCGCTCCGTACTCTGCTGCCCTCCATTGACCGCAATCGTCCGAATCGTGATGAGTTGCTAGAGATTGGCAATACCGATAAAGAGCATATCTTTTTCAGTGAGAGAGGGTTTTTCCCCTTACTCATCGGGACATTGATATGCTCTTCATTCGGATTCGTAAGCGTGCCAATGTGCCAACAGATAAGCATACATGCATTTCAACGATACCGCACCTACAGTGCCACGAACTTCTGGAGCAGGGTCATGTACCGCTGCGGATCATGACCATAGGAGCCGCAATGGATATTACAGGGTGTGTAGTATGTTTGAATGGTTCGACCGGCGGCGCTGGCCGCTGCGGCGAGACGGTGAGCATGGTGGAGCGCGATCAACGGATCATCCTCGGCGTGGATCAGAAGGATTGGGGGAGCTATGGTCCCAGGAGCGCGTGCCATCTGGCTGGAGCATCGGTTACCAATCGCCTGATCCGGGCGTGCCACCAGCGGATGGTGAAAGCGTGTACGAAACAACACTTGTCCTCCCAGGAATGTCAGGCGCGTCAGCGCAGGAATAAGGACGCGCAGGAGACGCACCGGGCCACGCCATCTGGCTGCCTCCTGCTCAAGAAACTGAGCGATGATCAGACGTGTCATCTCGTCCAGTCGCGCATAGGGGCTATCAGCAATGATACCCGCGACGGCTGTGTGCGACGGCAACAAAATCGCGACCGCTGCCCCCATCGAAAATCCGTGGATGTACACCTGGTCGTGCATGGTTTCCGCCTGGCTCGCCGCAACATCTACAGCAGCCATCAGGTCGTTGACCTCCGCATTTCCGCATGTTGTCGGGATATGTGCGCTCTTGCCATGGCCACGGTAATCGAACAACAAGATGTTGGCACCGTGCGCATATTCCAGTGCGGCGACCGAGCGGAAGTACTGGCAAGGTAAATGAAAGCCATGGCTGATGATAATCGTCGGCGCACTGCGCGTCTGTGCCCAGAACTCTCCACGTAAGAGCGTCCCATCTGCCGATTGGAACGTCAGAGCATGCTGCAACATAGCAGGAGGTTCCACCACCGCTTCGGGAAAGGTCCAGCCTCCCCACAGTGGCGTCGCTTGATCGACGGTGACGCCAGGACGCGTAAATTCCTCAATAAAGCGACGGCCGAGGATCAGCATGACGCTGCCTGTGGCGAGAGCAACAACCACCGTAGATGCGACGAGACTGGCGAACCATGTCATATGCGACTTCCTCAGAACAAACTATTGATCCTCCACAGATGCTTCTGCAGATGCCTGCTTATTTAGAGCGAGAAATCACTGCGTTTGTTCCACTTCTTTTTTATTGCTCCTTTATTCTTTTCCGTCTGCCTCTTTGACTTGATATCCCTGCTCATCCATGCGTGGTCCGAAAAATTCGAGGCGGTAGACGCCGTCTGGACATGTCACGTCATGATAGTAACAGAACTGTGGGAAGAGCGTTTGGACACCGCTCCCATTGCTCACAGCCCGGGCTGGCAATGTCAGAAAACCCTTGAGGGATTCGGCACGGTCTGCATGCTCATAGATGCTCCCATCGGAGGCAATCACCGTGTAGTGGCTCGAAGAAGGAAACGGCAACCAGGGGACCAGGAAGATGAGGGTACTGAGAGTGCCGGGATCACCATCAAAGAGCAGCGTGCGGTCAGAAGAGAACCATGTTCGCCAGGAAGCATTCGAGAATGCTCCCTCCTGTGGGTCAAAGAAGCATACGGCGTAGTCGGTCCCGGAGCCGACCTCTGGATGCTCCAGAGCGTTCCCGTAGATGATGACGCGCATATTCCTGTTCGCACCCCAGGCTTTCGCGGCTCCCTTCGGATGGTCCCAGGAATGTTCGCCATAGAGCAAGACAGGGCCTCCCTGCTGATAGGCGGCACGTGCTTCTTCCTGTGTGGCCTCCTTCCAGGTGGAGAGCGGCACGTAATATCCTGCGATCTGCTTCATCGCCTGTGTGAACTCGGGAATAGAAAGTTCCTTCCCATTGCGCAATTGTGCATGATACGTTCTCTCAAGCAGCCATGTTTCACCGAGGCATTCAGTGAATGGAATGGTCATTGTCGTCGTCGTCATCAGTCTTGTCCTTTCGTCCCGGCATGGACTGTGAATGCTACCGCGTTGTTGCCACAGGCACTTCCACAGGCTGCTCCTTCGGCAGGTCCGTGATGCTGTCTTTGATCGCACGTTGGTTCCGTTCTCTTTGCCTCGCTTGCTCCTCGGGTGGATGCCGCACATCATGGTACCAGAGGCCACCAAGAACGATGGCGATAGAAAGGAACGAGAATATAACCGCTGGCATAATGCTCTCCTTTTTTGCTTCTGTCGTCTCCTAAACACACGTCTTGCTCACAACAAGCAAGCTACAGTGGATGAGAACACGTCACTATTCATCAGGGATGTTCTTGCAATTGAAGAACACTCATTAAGTTTCCTTTGATGCAATGCGAGCAGAGTCGTCCAACCTCCGTTTAGCGGATTGAGACCGGTTCGCTGGTACGAGAGCCGTTCAGTGGCTCATGGGTTGGCACGGTTGCCTGGTGTCGCATCATCTGGATCATTGGCTCGATCAGGTCAATAGGCAGAGGGAAGATGATGGTAGAATTCTTCTCCACCGCGATCTCGGTCAATGTTTGCAAGAAGCGCAGTTGTAGGGCAGCGGGTTGCGAACCAATCACTGCGGCGGCCTGCGCTAACTGGGTCGAGGCGAGCAATTCTCCCTGGGCATGGATCACTTTGGCCCGCTTCTCCCGCTCAGCCTCCGCCTGTTTTGCCATGGCACGCTGCATTGTCGTGGGTAGCTCCACATCTTTGATCTCGACTGCTGTCACTTTCACGCCCCAGCGCTCTGTCTGCTCATCTATGATCGCTTGCAGATCGCGATTGATCTTTTTGCGTTCGGCCAGCAGTTCATCCAGTTCCGACTGGCCCAGGACGTTGCGCAAGGTTGTCTGACCGATTTGCGTCGTCGCCTGATTGAAGTTCACCACATTGACCACCGCCGCAACTGGATCAACGACGTAGAAGTAGAGTACCGCCGTCACCTTGATCGTCACGTTATCGCGGGTGATCACCTCCTGTGGGGGTACCGTGAGCGTGACAATACGCAAGTCAACTTTCATCATGCGCGAGATGAAGGGGGGTACCAGGAAGAGACCCGGACCCTTCGCCCCGGTCAACCGCCCCAGTACGAAGATCACGCCGCGCTCGTACTGCTGCACCACGCGAATCGCGGAGAGTGCAATGATGACAAGAAGCAGCACGATAGCGCCAATTACAACCAGTATTAATGGATTCATAGCTAGCCTCCCTGAGACTTTACAAAATGGAGAGGAGAAAAGTCTTCCGCTCCTACGGTATACGCGGCCTCGTTGTCCGACGTGCCGCCATCATCGAGCCATCGCTCCAATGCCTCAACTGGAGAAGCTGCTTCCTGCTGATTGGCATTCTGGAGCACGAGATCGAACGAGGCTGCTTTCACACTTTCA
>DATGJV010000021.1:0-3190 GCA_035295005.1 Ktedonobacteraceae bacterium
AATTTTGTATCGTGATGTTGTATAGTGTATAAACGTGGTTGGAATGGGGGAGGTCGGTATAATAGAACGTGTCTCGCAATGAAGATACGGTAAAGTAAACAATAACAAAATGGTAATATTCTCAATCAGACCCCTGGGCCAATAGAAATACACCTGCGGTGGCGTATATAGAGAGGGTAAAACGGCAAATATGGAGCGATATCGAACAATGCGAGCTTATTCGGCTGGCGGAGTGGTTTTTCGTCTTGTTCCAGTGCGCTCTACTGAACATCATCTGATGCAACACTTGCATCAGGGGCAGATCGCCACACCTTTGCCGATGTGGGAACAACATGTACCCACAGAGCATTCTTCAGTGGAAGTCGCACTGGTGGGAAGGAGCCATTCCGGCATATGGACGTTGCCAAAGGGGACACCCCGGGTGGGAGAGACGGTTGAACAGGTCGCACTTCGTGAGGTGCAGGAGGAAACAGGATTAGTCGTCCGTTTAATTTCATACATCGGCAGTATTTCGTACTCCTTCGTGCGCGACCAGATTCGCTATCAGAAGCAAGTGCGACATTTTTTGTTAGAGGCCATTGGCGGAGACATCTCTCTTCACGATGCGGAGTATGACCGCGTGGAGTGGTTTTTCTTGCCGGAGGCATGCCGTCGGCTGACCTACCAGAACGAGGTAAATATCCTGTACCACGCGGACGATATCTTGCAACGCTGGTTAGAAGACCAGCGCAAGGAAGGGCAGAAATAGCCGTATGCGAAATGCTGATATGGACACACGGCGCCTTGGGACGCCACGTTACAAGTTGTTTCGTCGCATCCTTTTTCCTTATAGTGGGACGGAACCGCTGACATTCAAGCAAGGCGTGCGCGTCATTCTGGGATGGATTCTGCTGATGCCTGTCACGGTATCACTCTTGACAGCTCCCATTGCGGCAGCGTTATCCTATTCCCTGGTACACATTCTCTGGACAATGCTGTTCGCTTTTCTCTCCGGCGTTTTCATCTTTGGTGGCCTGGGATTACTGATTATTTTTATGGGCAATAGCGCCGCTCGCTTTCATCAGAGACGCAATGTACCCAGGGCTCATAATAACTAGCGGAGGTTGATATGGATCTTAGCGTTGAAGGTCGGTCTGAACGGATTCCCCCTGGCTCGCACATCTGCCAGTTGTACAGTAAGGTTACAGAGATTCCCGGTGTGACTGCGCGTTTAATTCGCGTCGGGCTGGCGGCACAGGAAAAATGCATGTTTGCCGCCGCCCCTGCACAGGTAAAAGAGATGCGCGATGAACTGGTCAAGTTGCAAGTAGATGTAGATAGCTTGCTTGAATCGGGTCAGTTGATGTTGATTGAAGAGCGAGAGCAGTTTCTTGCCAATGGCAAACGCTTCGATCCCTATTTCTTGCTTTCTTCCCATCAAACCTTTATCGCGCAGGCTCTGCGCGAAGGTTGGAAGGCTGTGCGTATCTCTATTGACATGACGTGGTTGAGCAAGGACATTGCCACCCCCGAAATGTTGCTCAAATACGAGGCGGCCTCCGATGCTGTCTTTACCTTCCAGAATGCCCCGATTATCGCGCTGATGCACTACGACTATTCCAAGCTCTTGCCCAGCCTTGTTGTCGAAATGCTCAAACTGCATCCTATCGCCGTTGTCGGCAAATACATCAGGCGCAATCCCTACTACCTCAACTCTGAGCAATACATGCTCAAAATTCTGCGTATCAGCAAAGATAAAGAGAATAGAGCGAAACAGCCATAAAGTACATTGCCATAGAAGAGCCAGGGCACCCGCAAGGGGATACCCCTACTATACACGGCTGCGTGTATAGTAGGGGTATCCCCTTGCGGGTGCCCTGGCCTCCCAGCCGTAACAAACGCCGGGTGGCAGATACTGTTATGGCTGTTTCGCTCTGGATTATTACGAGCCGAAGAACTGGCCGAGATTCACATTGCTCTGTCCACCCGCCTGTTGAGTGCCTTCGGGTGTGGGTGGATGGTAGCTCATAGACTGGATGCCGACGCGACCAGGGCCGATGAAGCGGTTCATGATAACGGACGAACCGGCCATAAAGCCGCCAATAGCACCAAAGATGCCGCCGCCACTGCGCTGTGAACCAATCACCGTCGTTGGCTCCATTTGCACCGACGGGTCTTTCCACAGCCATGCTCCAGGCTCCACATCTAGCGCCTCACCTGGGGCCAGCATTTTCTCAAAGACGTTGCCATAGCCATGCAACAAGACCATGCCCTCACCATTGACAGCAGTAAACTGGTCAATAAATAGCCCCGTGCGGCTGAAAAGCAGGTTGGCAATACCTTGCACCGAGCGGAAGTTGTAGTCAACGTTGCTCGTCGCGACCAGGAATTGATGCTCGCGCACCTCGACCGTCTGGCCGTGTTGCAGACGCAAGGCGACAATCTGTCCCACGGAGTCGCGTGAGAAGGAAATGTTGCCCGGCCCATATGCCTCTGTGATGAAAATTTGCATGCCCGCGAAGAATCGTTTCCCCAATCCCTGCAATTTTTTGAAGCCGATCTGTACTCCTGGATGCTTCCAGAGCAAGATATGATGCTCAAAGTAGACAGGTAACTGGTTGCCCAGCATAATATCTACCACCGGCACCAGTTCGCCGTCAATCGTGATGGTCATATCGGCGATCTTGAGCGGCCCTTTCGGGTTGTGCAGTTCCGCCTTTGGTACCGCATTCCCGAACATGCTATTGGTATACTCTTCAAACTGATTGGGCGGCACATACGCTCCCTGTGGCGCTCCATATTGACTTTGTTGAGGCTGTTGCGGTTGTGCGGATGGCGGCGGTGGTGTCTGTGCGACTGGCATAGGTGAGCCGCACGTACCGCAAAACTTGACGCCATCGGCCACCTGGCTATTACATTTCGGACAAATCATCCTGAAAACCTCCTATGAGTTGGCACCTGAGCGCGATTTTTCGCGCTCTTTCTCTCATAAAGAACACGAAAAACCTGCTCTTATATCAAATTGCTAAACAGATGCATATATTAGTTTCATGATACCAGTATTGCTGAGAAGATACAAGAGGTTTGTAAAGAAGCATGAAAAAAGCACACGCCAACAGTAGTGGCACGTTTCGTGCCACTACTGTTGGCGTGTGCTTTTTTCATGCTTCTTTACAAACCTCTTGTATCTTCTCAGCAATACTGGTATCAT
>DATGJV010000022.1:0-2711 GCA_035295005.1 Ktedonobacteraceae bacterium
GCCTGTTGGGTCTCTTCATCCACATTAATACCTTCCAACTGGGCTAAGGGAACAGCAAACTGATAGGTTTTCCACTTGATCAGCACGAACATTTCATGCTGACAGGTTTCCTCAGAAGCCATTCCTACAACTTTAACTTCATCTCCTGGTTTCAATGGAGAGACCTCACGGCGAGCAATACATTTAGCAAAGAACGGGAATTGCAAATTGTCGGAGAGATACGCATGCCAACCTGATGCTTGCTCTTCCGGGCCATATGCATCCACAATGATTTCCATGTGGATACGCTCTTCACGTTCTTCGTCTTTGTTGGTTCGAACCATCTTTTTCCTCTTGATATAACCTCACAAACAAAAGTGGGAGTGGGGAACTTTAGAGTGAAGCAATTATCTGCATCAATTGCTCTCGCTCGTGTGCCTCGTTTGCAACCGGCACTAACATCAGTAGCAGCTCGTCCAGGCCGCTTGCAATGAGTTCTCGTAAGCGTTTCTCTACTTGCTCCTGGGTTCCTGCAACTACAAGGGCTTTCACGAGCGCGGCAACGCCAGTCCCCTTTTCGTCAATGGGAAAGCCTGCGGCAGCAAACATGTGTTTGTAAAATGGCGCTTTCGTATAGAACGAGATGCGCGGAGTTGTCGCCGCCTGTACTGCCGCTTCATCGGTGCTTATTGCAACCGGAATATGCGCTACGAGAGGTGGAACAGGACGATTTTGTGCCCCGGCTCCTGCCTGTAAGGCCGGAAGAGCCGTGTTGAGCAGGTAGGGAACCGGGCAGACCCACGAAATCGCACCATCGGCAATTTCACCAGCCAGATGAAACGCCTTCTCGCCCAGTGCCGAGATGAGCAGAGGAATCTGCCTCGGCTCTGGCAGAGAGGCAGCCACCTTGAAGAAGGTTCCTTGATGATCCACGTGTCCATCCCATAACACTTCGCGCATTACCGCAACATATTCACGCAAATACGCCAGGGGTGATAGCATCGAGAGCCCATACATGTTTTCCATCACATGACGGTGACTGGTGCCAACGCCCAGTTGCAAGCGGCCAGGCGCAAGAGCGTCTATAGTAGCCGCTTGCTGCGCCATTACAAGAGGATGTCGCGGGTAGACCGGTACGATAGAAGTTCCCATGCGAATCTGCGTTGTTTGCACTGCCGCGGCAGCATAGAGGGTCAGGGTATCCAGCATACCTGCGGATTGTGTCATCCAGACCTGCCGAATACCTGCCTGCTCTGCCTCAAGTATCCTGCTGATCGTGGTAGCGATATCTGTTGCCTGGATGTTCAGGCCAACACGGTCGCGTACCGGTAAGTGAGAGATACTCGAAGCTGTGAGCATGGAGCGAACATTTCCCTCCTGAGACATAGTACTTGCGCCTCTCTTTTCCTGAATATAGTCCACAAGACTATCATTTATTCCCTCTCTTCCACCACCTTATCCACCACCCGTTTCAACATCTCATACGGTTGCGCCCCCATTACCAGGTATTTGTTGGCGAAGACGAGCGCGGGGACACCTGACATTCCATATTCGTGGGCTAGCGCGACATCGGCTGATACGGCCTCATCATAGACAGGATTGGTTAGAATGTCGTCGAAGTTTGTGGTATCAAGGCCCACCTGTTCCGCGATTTCTTTCAATACGGCGGGATCGTCTATCGAACGGGCTTCTAGCCAGTAGGCTTTCATGACAGCTGCATGAAACTCGACCCCTTTTCCTTGCCCTTGAGCATACTTTTCCAGAATCAGCGCGGGTCGGCTGTTAATACCGAATGGCCCGACGTGAAGTTCCAGACCATATTCATCATACGCCCGTTTTTTTAAGGCTGGTTGTCCCGCCTCGATACGAGCTTTGTACTGCGGCGGCATTGGGGGCGAACCTGCGGGCCGTAGCTCAAAGGAATGCCAGTGAACATCAATATTGTACTGTTTCTCAAGCTTATCCAAACTGGAAGCTACTAAAAAACAGAAGGGTCAAACAAAATCTGACCACACATCAGCGCGAATTGTCATAATGTATCTCCTCTTTTTTGCAAGAATTATGCATTTTATGTACGTTGATGCCCCCAGACATCGCCGTTCACCAGATGCGATGGGCGTTCACCGCGCAAGGCGCTGGCAATTTGCTCACAGGCCATTATCTGCATACGTAGAACACCTGCAGTGGTATATGAGGCAATATGTGGCGTGCAGATGATATCGGGCAGCATGAAGAGCGGATCACCGGTATTCGGTGGTTCGGGGTCATAGACATCCAGGGCTGCACCAGCCAGATGCCCTGAGCGTAATGCGTCTACCAGCGCCGCTTCATCAAGCAATGCACCGCGTGCGGCATTGATCAGATAGCTGCCTTTTTGCATCAGGCCCAGAGTCTTTGCGTTTATAATATAGTGAGTCTCAGGCGTGGCAGGGCAATGTAAGGATACGACCTGAGCGCGGGGCAATAATTCTTCCAGTGAAGGAACCAGTTCAACGCCAATCTCGCTGGCTCGCTCCGGTGTAATGAAAGGGTCAAATGCCAGCACCTTCATCCCAAGCACCTTTGCTATTGCGGCGACCCGCCCACCGATGCGTCCCACGCCGACCAGTCCCAGTGTAGCTCCAGCTACTTCAAGACCCGGTGTTAAATCTGTTAGTGCCGGAAAGGGACGACCTGAGCGCAAAATGCGATCACCAACCATAACTTGTTTGCACAGATTCAACATCAATGCA
>DATGJV010000023.1:0-5665 GCA_035295005.1 Ktedonobacteraceae bacterium
AAATCCAACGCGAACGGCGAGAGTGAGAAATCTTCCATTCCTAACCGAATGCGCAAGCCATTGCTCTCAGTTTCATCTCGCTGCCTGTTCACCCCCATTAATTGCAGTTTCGAGAGGCGCACCTTCGATAACGCTGTCGCGGGGCGTTTGCACGCCCCGAAGCCATCCTGCTTGTTCGAGATAGCATCCATCAAAAAGTAATCAGAGCGAACATATTCAGGCAACAAGCGAATAGGCGGTGCTGGCGCAATGGCAGCCACCTTCGCTATTTTTGCAATCATGCTCACCATCTCATCAAGCTTGCGTGTCCGCTCGTCATCGTCGTCGCCGGAAATGGGGAGGGCTATTTGGATTTCTTCCAGTATCTTGCCACGTTTATACGCACGGCCCGGTAGCGCAGGATCAAGATGAGCGGCATCATGTTTGCCCAGTAAGATGAGCGAGTCAGTCAATTCAACCAGTCGCAAGCCAAAACGTAGCTCAAACAGGCTCAAGAGTTGAGAAGGGATGGCTACGGGTCGGTCTACAGTTAGCACCAGGTAGACACCATAGGTGCGACCAAAACGAGCGATTGAGAGCAATACATCCATCTCTTTATCATGCGCCTGCTTAAATTCGGTGAACTTATCAATCACCAGCACAACGGCGGGCAATTCTGGCAAATCGTTATTCTCCAGGCGACGGCGCTGATAGGACAGGAAATCGTCAATCTGATGCGCCGTACAAAACTGCTTGCGTTCCTCAATCATCCCGTTCAACTTACGCAGGAGGCGGCGGATATACTCATCATCTGGTTCGCCAAAGACACCGCCAACATGTGGCAACTTCTCAAACACGCGCAACGCCTGACCGCCAAAATCTATCAAATAGAGATTCAATTGTGCTGGCGAGTGTGTTTTGATAAGCGATGTAATTAATGTGCGCAACAGCACACTTTTGCCTGTTCCGGAGGCACCACCAATCAACATATGCCCGCCATTGCGCGGCAAGTCCAGCAAGAACGGCTCCTGTCGCTGCTCGATGGGCAGGTCTACCAGACCAATGGGGCAGGTCAGCCAACCATACGGGGGCTGCCCTCTTTCGGCGACGGTTCGCGTATATGCCCCGGCGGCATCAACACGCCGGTAAACCGCGGGCAAATCAATATGCTGCGGCAACGGCTCAGGCCAGGGGCGAAACAGTTCTGCTCCTAATGTCTCTTGATACGGAGCCATCGCCTCGATCAGTATAGACAGGTCTGTCACATCACCGGCCCCCAGTGTCTTTTGTTTCTGCGCAATCATCGCCTCATTCACGACTCGCGCCTGCATCGAAGTACGCGCACTCTGGAACAGATCAAATATCTCCGAGCCAATTTGAAAGTAGGCTCGGCCAGGAATTGTGCTGGGCAGCAAGGCTGCCTCCGAGCGCCCCAACATATCGCGGCTATCCTGGAGGGAGGCCACGCGCAAACAGATGCGGAACTTCAGGTTTGACCAGATATTCTGATTGACCGCACCCGTCGGCTTCTGCGTTGCCAGGATAAGATGCACCCCCAGACTGCGCCCTTTCTGCACCACGCTCACAAGTCCCTCCATAAAGGTGGGATGCTCTTTCGCCAGTTCCGCGAACTCGTCAATCACAATAAACAGATTCGGCAATGGCTCATAGGCGGAAAGATGTTGCGCTCGCATCGCCTGGTATTCAGCAATTTTTTTCGCATTCGCCTGGCTCAAAACATGCTCGCGCCGCTTCAATTCGCTCTTGAGAGCCACCAGCGCTCGTTCTGTCAATTTGCCGCTCAGGTCTGTTACCATACCCACCGTGTGCGGCATATGCTCAAACGCCTTGAAGGCCGCCCCACCTTTGAAATCTACCAGCACGAAGTTTACCAGGTGCGGATGATGCGTCACCGCGAGGCCCACAATCAGCGATTGCAGTAGCTCGCTTTTTCCTGCGCCCGTCGTACCGGCGATGATGCCATGTGGGCCATGCGCTGCATCGTTCAAATCTATCCAGACCGGGCCATCTAATCCCTCGCCAATGGGAACGCGCAACCGTCCGAAACGCGGTTCGCTCCACCATTTTTCCGGTTCGTACTGGTCCGCATAAGGAATATCTAACAGATCAAGCAGTCGCACATTCGTCGTCAGGTCTACATCGTCCTCATCCTGCGCTACATGCAACGGGGCCAGCGCCAGCGCGATACGTTGCGCCATATCCAACTCTACTTTATCGGCGGACACTTCATCGAAGGTCTCACCGGCAAAACCGGCGGCGGCATACGTTACATAGCCTTCATCCGAGAGACGAATGACGCCGCGGCACTCACTTGGTATCGCTTGCTCCTGCGCTACCATATAAATCACAGACACACCCAACTCCTTGCCTAGCTTAAAGGCGTGTGTTAGTGCCGGATGCTTACGTACATCTACATAATCGTGTATTACCACCACGAAATGCGGCAACGCGATCTCATCATTGTCTTTTTCGCCGCCCTCAGCATTCTTCGAGGCCCGCTGGCTCAACTCTTCTAATAAGACGTTGAGCAGGATATTTGCCTCGTCTTCACCTACTGCTACCAGTCGCTTCTGCTTGCCAGATTTCAACGGCATCGTATGCGGCAACTTCTCCAGCCAGTTCCAGTCATCTTGTTGAGAAGAAGGGTACAGGCCAAAAATACGCACATCTTCCGGTGAATGATGCGTTGCTATCTGGCACAACATGCCGCGTGTCAGAGCGGCCACATCCTGTCGCCGCCCCGTAATACCCAGCGACTTCACCTTTGTCAGCGAAACACTGCAAGGGATATCCTTCACGCCCGAAAAATCATTGCATAATTGTTGCACCTCAGTAATTAATGGTTCCGTCACATCTATTTCGGGCGTCTTCAGCGTGACCGTCAACGGACGTTTGCCTTTCCCAACACGTACCGCAAGAAAATCCGGGTCCTCCGGGCGCCGTTCCCACAGGTGCGCCCGCGTTTGAATACGCTCTTCCAGTTCCGCCGGGTCGGGATCAGTCAGCAGCGCCACCTCGCGTTGCTTCTCAGCTTGCGCCGTCAATTGCTTACGCAGCTTCGCCAACACCTTGCGGTACTTCTTATCGCCCTCACGCCACCTTTTGCGCACCTGTTTAATTTTTTGCCGCGTCGTGAGCAGGGCGGCGATAGGCGTCATAATCGAGAAGAGTGCCATCGGCAGCAAAAACGTGACCTGTTGCATCGAGCCATGATTGATCAGGATATACATGACTAGAATGACAGACATCATGATAATTGGCATCACGAGCGAAATCCACCCCTGCGAAGGTGGTAGTGTATCTTTATCGGGTGGTTCAGGCACATTGACCGTTCCCTCTGGCTGCGCGGTCACAATACGCGGGGGCCTGTTAAATGATTCGGACTGGAATGCGGTAGCAGACGCGGATGCGATTATTACCTGTCCCCCAGACAGGGTGCGGTTCCTACCCGCCGTTGCCATTTGCTTTGTATTGTATGTTTGCTGCATGGTACTATCTCTACTTTAATGGCAATCGCAAGAGCTTGCCATCTACCCGCTATTATCTTTCAATTTCAATGTCGGCATGCACACCAATAGAACAAGTGCTAAAAGTCCTTTAGCATCTACCAGTAAACGACATTTTTCCTATGGATGCTGGCACCTGACAGACATTACTCTGTGGATATGTATGTGGATAAGTTGGTGGATAACCTGGGAAAACTCCGGTTTTTTAGTGGATAAGTGGGGGATAAGTCCATATTATGTCATGAAGGTTGGGAATCTCATGCTTGCGTAAGCATGGGAAAAATAAAAGATATCCACATATCCACATGGATGTGCAAAACCCACCAATTGATTTCATCTGCAAGATTCGTTACACTGTTTAGGCACACATATTTTGGGAGAGCATCAAGATCAACGTCTGAAAATTATTGCTCAGGTGGCAGGCAGAGGGTCAGGGTACCCGCAAGGGATACCTCTACTATACACGATGACCCGTTCTGCATGTATAGTAGGGGTATCCCTTGCGGGTACCCTGACCCACACCTGGTCATCAGGGTATTCACGGCAACCGCAAAATGAACCGCCATGAGTACCCTTGCATTGTCTTTATTACACCGCGCAATGATTGAACGCATGTGCTACTATACTCAGTAAAAGAATGCGAGTAGGGGACCGAACATCGTGGAGAAGCTGTTACCACAAAACATAGAAGCCGAGCGCGGCGTCCTGGGCAGTATCATTATTGACCCGGAGGCGATTGTCCAGGTCGCTGATTTCCTGACCGCCGAGGATTTCTATCGTGACGCGCACCGCACGATCTATGAAGTCATTGTACAACTCTACGAACAGCGCGAAGCGGCAGACTTCATCACCATCTGCGATGAACTGGAACGGCGCAACAAATTGGAGGATGTCGGTGGTGCCAGCTATATCACGTCGCTCATCAATCAGGTTCCCACCAGTGGCAACGTCGAATATTATGGGCGCATCGTAGAGCGCACGGCTATCCTGCGCCGCCTGATTCACGCGGCAGGTGAGATAGCCGCTATTGCCTACGATGAAGTTGATGCCAATCTTGCGCTGGAAAAAGCCGAACAACTCATCTTCGGTATCAGCCAGCGTCATGCTCATTCCGACTTCTCGCCCTTGCGCGATATCCTGTCCGAATATATGAACAAGCTTGACCAGTTGCATGAGCGGCGCGGAGCCATCGTCGGCGTCCCCACCGGTTTCACTGACCTTGATCGGCTGACGGGCGGCTTGCAGAAATCGGATTTGATTATTCTGGCAGCGAGGCCGGCCATGGGAAAAACTTCGATGGCTCTCAGTCTCGCTCACAACAGCGCCATCAAACATCAACGTTCCATAGCGGTGTTCAGCCTTGAGATGAGCAAAGAGCAACTGGTACAGCGTCTGCTCTCGATGGACGCCGGTGTAGACCAGCAGCGTCTGCGCACCGGTTGGATTGAAGATGATGACTGGGAACGAATTATCTTTTCAATGGGAACGCTCTCCGAGGCCAATATCTGGATTGACGATACGGCTGGCATCTCGACGGTAGAAATGCGTAGCAAAGCGCGTCGTCTGCAGGCCGAACACGGCATAGACATGATAATTGTGGACTATCTCCAACTGATGCAATCATCGGTCGGCGGCAAACGCAACGAGAATCGCGTGCAGGAAATTTCCGAAATCAGCCGCAACCTGAAAGGGCTTGCCCGCGAACTGGACATGCCCGTCCTGGCCCTCGCCCAGTTGTCCCGCGCCGTCGAAAGTAGACAATCGAAGGTGCCGCAGTTGTCGGACCTCCGTGAAAGCGGTTGCATTACTGGAGACTCGCCGGTATACTTGCCCGACGAGGGCATATACCGCCCCATGGAACAGTTAGTTGGACAAAAAGACTTCCGCGTGCTTGCCCTCAATACCGAAACATGGCAACTGGAACCAGGTACCGTAAGCAACGCCTTTGCTACCGGCTGCAAACCCGTCTATCGTATGACTACAAGATTGGGACGTACTATTCGCGCAACTGCAAACCACAAATTCCTGTCCATACATGGGTGGCAGAGGTTAGATGAACTTTCGATGGGAGATAGGATAGCAGTCCCGCACAAATCGTTTGCACAAAACAATTTCTCAGAAATGAGAGAGACGGACGGACGCTCGCAAGTATCTCCATT
>DATGJV010000024.1:0-3170 GCA_035295005.1 Ktedonobacteraceae bacterium
CGATTTATCGTGCCCAACGCGACGAGCGAAGCAATGTCGCGTTCAGGAATGTTTAGAACGTGAGCAAGCGAAGCGAATGTTGCCATTTCCTGCCGCACAGACCCGGCGTGATCGCCCGTGCGGCCGCATCGCTCATCTGGATAAAGTGTACGATGTACATACGTTTCTTTCTCTTGACATAACTAATTTTACGGTCAGATTGATCTCTTGTATAGCACATATTACCATCCCAGAATGAAGGCGTCAATGCGGTTCTGGTGTTGCGTGCCTGATGAGCGGTATTAATGGCGCGTCGCGCCATTAATACCGCTCATCAGGCACGCAACACCAGAACTTTCCCCCTTGTCACAGGGTAGCGGTTTTGCTACAATCAGATAGGCGTCTGGAATGTGCTTTATTGCGACTGCGCATGATACAATAGAATGTAAGAAGAACGAACACTAAAAAGTACACGAATTACTCTCGCCAAATTTTGCTTCTCGCTTGCGACTGAATGGACTACCTGTAAAGCCTGAGAATGAGGCTATTGTCTCTAGCACCGCTCAACCAGGCTGCAACGAGGGCTAACCTTTGAAGTTGGAGGTTTTTATTTTTATGTACATAGCCACTGTTCTCTTTTGGATAATTGCCGTGATCCTGGTAGGGTCGGCTTTGCTGGTGGTGACATTGCGCAATATTGTGCATAGTGCGCTGGCATTGATCGCTGTTTTTGCTATGGCGGCGGGCATCTATCTCCTGCTCAACGCCGAATTTATCGCCATTGTGCAGATTTTGATCTATGCCGGTGCAGTTACCATCCTCATTCTCTTTGCGCTGATGCTCACACGCACCGTGAATCTTGCGTTTAACAGCAATCCCACCAACAGGCTCTCGGCTGCTGCTGTGGTGATTTGTGTGATTGTGGGGGCCGCTATTGTGTACGCGGTTACCAGCAGTACGCACGCGGTCTCCAACGTTGCCAGCAACACGAGCCAGTTGCCGCCGGGTATCAACAACGTGGTGCGCATCGGACAATTATTGTATAGCCCGACGGATTACAGCTACGTGCTACCGTTTGAAATTGCGTCCCTGGTGTTGCTGGTCGCGATAGTGGGCGCAATTGTTATTGGTAGGGAGGATTAGTCAGATGGGACTTACCTTAACGCATTTCCTGGTGCTTGGCGCTATTCTTTTTAGTATTGGTTTGTATGGCGCACTTTCCAAGCACAACGCCGTTGCGGTACTCATGGGCATCGAAATTATGCTGAACGCGGTGGTTATTACGATGGTCGCCTTCTCGGCATATAACGCGGTACCAAAGTACGCTGGCCTCTTAACGGGTCAGATTTTCGGTATCTTTATAATCACTGTAGCCGCCGCAGAAGCCGCAGTTGCCCTGGCGATGGTTATTGCTATCTATCGGAAACGCAACACGGTAGATGTTAGCGACATAGACATGATGAAGTGGTGACTTGAAATCCATCTCTGCAACGCCACTAGCATGTCTGGCTTCGTTCAGCAGAGATGAATAGAGGGATTATTATGGCATTTTATCAATTATCCTGGTTGATCCTGTTCGCGCCGCTTTTCTCCTTCGCGGTGATTATTTTCGGCACTCGCATCTGGGATGTGCTGGTGCGCCCAAACGACGCGGCACAGGTAGACCCCATCACGGTATACCTGAGTGGTGATGGGGAACAACGCAGCGAACAAGAGCCTGAGTCGGCTTCAGTCGGCGCTCACGAGACAACCGCACATGGCACGACAGAAGAGGGTGCCGGTGGTTCTCCATATGGGCGAGTGTATAGTGATATCACCTATACCGAGGAACGAGGGCCGCATGGCGAGACGCTCACCTATGAGAACGACGATAACCCCAAAGTCGCGCATTTGACAATGGGAGCGAAGGTCAGCGCCTACCTGGGAATACTCATTATGGCGCTCGCCTGTATTTACTCGTGGTTGCTCCTGCTCGATACCTCCGGAGTCATCACGATTGCCCCCGTACTATCGCAAAATGGCGTACAGGTCTTTGCCTATAACTGGTTTATTCAGTCGGGCAGCGCCGCCAACTATGTCATTTCCTTCCAGATTGACAGGCTGGCAATTGTGATGATGGTGGTGGTAACTACCGTCTCGCTGCTGGTGCAGTTCTACTCGCAAGGCTACATGGAAGATTCTGCAGGATACGCCCGTTTCTATTCGTATCTCTCGCTATTCACATTCTCTATGCTGGTGATTGTCTTTGCGCAGAATTTCCTGGTAATCTTTGTCGGTTGGGAACTGGTCGGTCTCAGTTCATATCTGCTGATCGGCTTCTGGATCAATAAGCGGGCCAAGCCAGCCGAAGACCGTTTGTCACCAGCAACGGCAGCCATCGAAGCCTTTATCGCGACTCGCGTTGGTGATGTGGGCTTTATAATAGGCATCATGCTCCTGTTCAAGTTTACAGGCACATTCGATTTCACTACTCTGTCATCACCGACCAGTTCGCAGGGAGTTATCCATGCTTTCGCGGGCAATACCGGTCTGCTGACGCTTGCCATGATTTTAGTGTTCTGCGGCGCTATCGGTAAATCGGCACAGGTTCCTCTCCATGTCTGGTTGCCGCCTGCGATGGAAGGCCCGACGCCTGTCAGCGCCCTCATCCACGCCGCGACAATGGTGGCTGCTGGTGTCTACATGGTGGCGCGTACCTTCCCGTTGTTTGCTGCCGCCGATCCTGCCGCGTTCCAGGTTGTTGCCTGGGTTGGTGGTATCACTGCTATCTTCGCCGCACTGATTGCCCTGTGCCAGCGCGACTTCAAGCGCGTGCTGGCTTTTTCAACTATTAGCCAGCTTGGCTATATGTTCGTCGGTCTGGGCGTCGCCGGTACGATTGATGGTACCGGTCCTGGTATGTTCCACCTGTTCACGCACGCCTTCTTCAAAGCATTGCTCTTCCTGGGCGCTGGCAGCGTGATTGAAGCTCTGCACCATGCGACGCATAAGGAGGTACAGGACATGCGTCAGATGGGCGGGTTGGCGAAATTTATGCCGATTACCGCCGCGACCTGGCTGGTTGCCTGTCTCGCCATCTCCGGCTTCCCGTTCTTTTCCGGCTTCTTCAGTAAAGACTCTATCATCAACCTTGCCCTCGAACATGGTGATGTTGCCCTGTATGTGATAACCCTGTTTACCGCTGGTTTAAC
>DATGJV010000025.1:0-3346 GCA_035295005.1 Ktedonobacteraceae bacterium
GAATTTTCCAAAACTATAGATAGTTATGGTGCTAATGTCAAGGACATGAGCCAGGACACCCATAAGAAATTTGTGCTGGTAGCGCAAAATTTCCCTATGTCCTTTTTACAACCTTGAACAAACATTTATAACCGCATCTTAACCGAATCACCATAGGATATTATGCACCTGTATGGTACGTTATACGCTACTAAGTAATAGTTGTCACGTTGTTTGAGGTGTATAGACAGGTTTAAATAATTTAGCCCTACCATTCAGATCAACAAAACACAACGCTCTGGCAAAGGAGATGCCTTGTTCATGGCAACAAAAATGGTACATTCAAATCAATCTCTTTCATCACAGGAACAGGAACAGGATGCTGATCAATCCATCGGGTGCAGCGTCGGTATTATGGCCTATAATGAAGAGGCGAATATCGCCCACACAATAGCTGCTGTCTTGAAGCAGCAAGGGCCATCCATGCGTATCGAGGAAATAATCGTCGTTGCCAGTGGTTGTACTGACCGCACAGTGCCTATTGTTGCCGATATTGCGCTGCAAGAGCCGCGTGTGCATCTCTGCGTCCAGGAAAAACGCGAAGGCAAGGCATCTGCCATCAATCTCTTCCTGAAAGAAGCAACAAGCGAGATCGTCATATTGATTGGTGCCGACGTCATTCCCGAAGAAGGCGCGATTGAAAGCCTGTGCGCTCCCTTTAAAAATCCCGCCATCGGTATGGTTGGCGGACGCCCGGTGCCAATTAACGACCCGGCGACTTTCATGGGCCATACAGTTCACCTCCTGTGGCGGTTGCATGACCGGGTTGCTCGCGTCACTCCCAAACTCGGTGAAGTCATTGCGTTCCGCAACGTCATTTCCGGCATCCCAACCAATAGCGCAGTTGATGAAATTTCTATTCAAGCCCTTATTTCACAGCTTGGTTACAAATTGCTTTATCAACCCAAATGCGTCATCTATAACAAAGGCCCCGTCACGTTGCGCGATTTCTTGAAACAGCGCCGCCGCATCTACGCCGGCCATCTGAAAGTACGGGCGCAACAGAACTACGAAGCCTCGACCATGAAGGTTTCACCTATCGCACGCCAGCTCATCGCCTGTCGAGACTTTACGATGAGTACGCCCAAACAGGCCATGTGGACGCTCGGAGCGATCGGTCTGGAAGGTATTGCTCGCGTCCAGGGCAACTACGATTATTTGCGCAAGCGCGAACACCACATCTGGCAAATGGTGGACTCTACGAAAAATCTGGAGGTCGAGCAAGTTAACGTGCGCCGCATCTGCAACGCGCAGAGCGTGATTGTGTTCCGCCTCATTCTCTCCAACGCAAAAGGAACAGATGTCCAGCGCGAGCGTGAAGACCGTGAAGCCACCGAGGCCGCACGTCAACTTCTGCCGCAAATGCGTACCCTGCTACGCAAAGAAGATAAACTCTCGATCAACGGCCCCGGCATTATGACCGCCGTTATCCGAGCGGAACAGCATGGAGCCGAACAGGTAGCACAAAGTATCAAGCAAGTAGCAGAGTCTAAACCTGTGCGTGTTGGTATGCGCAATCGCGAAGTGCAAGTAACAGTAGCATATAGCATCCTCACATTTGCCTCTAAAGCCGCTAATGGACAGGTTACAATGAGCGGCCCACTCATTGATCAGGCAATGCTTGCCGCCCTCACAACCAGCAACGAAGTATAACGCCACTGTAGGTGCCGATTTATCGCGCACATCGCCGATTTATCGGCCTATGTGCGCGATAAATCGGCACCTACAGTGGTGGGTTATTTAGTTCATCTTCATTATTACGCCCACTGGCACGAGCCGCAGCGATGTGCCAGTCAACCCGTTTATTGTCAGGTTATTTCGTTCATGCGCATGATCGCGCCCTGCTGGACGGTTAGCGGCCACTGAGAGAGAGTTCTATCCGTCTCAAGATAGGATAGACTATACCGGCAAAGATGAGGCCAAGCTCGAAGCCAATGTCCATCCCATATGGGGGATTGAACAGGTTCGCGACCGGGCCAACAAAGAGGGTCTGGGCCGCTCCGAGATAGACGCCGAGGAGTCCAAGCCCCATCGCGACCATCGCAGCCCAGCCAACTGGCAGTTTTTCCTTCATGTTCCAGTCCTCTACATTATAGCGTCCGCGACGGAAGATGAGATGCTCCTCAATGAGGATAATACACCAGGGGCCAAGCCAGTAGGCGATGATCAAAAGGAAGTTGCTGAGCGTGTTGTTGAAATTGGAAACAGCCGGGATGGCGATAAGCATGTAAAATACCGCGCCAAATAATGTCCATATGACACGACCAACACGCTGGCACGTCTTGCTCAGCACTTGCATGGATAGGCCAATACTATAGGCATTGGGGATATTGTTGGCAACAATACTCAGTGCCAGCAGAATCAGCAAGAACGAGCCGAAGCCGCCCAACGGCGTTGCGGCAGCGACCAGGAGATCGCCTCCGCTCGCTTTGAAAGCGGTCGTTAAGGCCATGCCAAAGATTTCCAGGAGAACGCAAGGGACAGCAACTCCCAGGAAGGTGAGCCAGAAAACACGGTTGGCTGAGGTTTCCTGCGGCTGCCTGACGTTATAGTCGGCAGCATACGAACTCCAACCTGTCGCGAAGCCGTAGACGGCACCACCGAAGGAGACAAAAGAAGCAATCTCAACAACATTTAGCGCGGGGGTAGGGATAATTGCTACCTTTGGTCCTACGACGAGTGCCAGGATCAAGAAAATGATCGCGGCGGGAATCCAGGCGTAACGTGCATAACGATGGACATGCTTATATCCATACATACCGAAGATGGTAGTCACGACCGCAATGAAAAGAATAGCTACCGGACGGGCGATCGTTCCTCCGCTCACTGCCGCGACTAACTCACCGCCGACAATCGAGTTGACAGCAGACCAGCCAGTACAGGCCGCGACATTGAAAAGGGCCATGATACTCGCGCCAACCCAACCGAACGAGAAACGTGAGATGGTCATCTGGCGCAGACCCAATTTTGGCCCCATGGTCGCTAAGAAAGCCACCGGGAAAGAGCCAAGCAGGTTGAACAGGATGATAGCGACAACACTGTCCCAAAATCCCAGGCCAAAAACGGGAATGGCTAACGCGCCCAGGGCAACCGTGGAGATCACCATGTTAGCGGAAAACCAGAGAGTGAAGTTGTCGAAGATGCGCGCATGGGTGCGCATCGCGGGCGAGACACGCTCGATCCCGTATCGCTCGACAACATGTTCTTCCGGTTTTGGGAGAGAGATGGTATGAGTAGCCATAGGCTTGAATCCTCCTTCGGTCAGTACAGAAAGCCCGTCGGGAAACCTGATAGTGTATCTATTGTG
>DATGJV010000026.1:0-4769 GCA_035295005.1 Ktedonobacteraceae bacterium
AACATCGTACTCAATAACCAGATAGGCACTTCTCTTGGGCGCATGGGTATGACCTACACCATGAACGGCAAGGTCTTTCCTGATACAGGTATGATTATGGTCAAGTACGGGCAACTGGTCAAGATTCACCTCGACAACCAGAGTGATGATTATCATCCAATACACCTGCATGGACACATCTTTACCGTGCTGGCACGCAACGGTCAGCCGCTGAGAGGTAGCCCAATCCGGCTGGATACTGTCCTTGTTCCGCCCCATACGACCTACGATATCGCTTTCGTGGCGAACAATCCTGGTATCTGGATGCTCCATTGTCACAATTTCTTACATGCCAACTGGGGTATGGATATGATGCTGGAGTACTATGGCTACTCGACGCCTTACACCGTAGGGACGCGGTCCGGTAATTTCCCTGACTGAGCGCCTTTGCCCAGGAAAAGATGAACCTGACCACGATCAATTGTACAAACGACAGTAGAACAGGGAGAAAGGACTAGCAATGAGCATAAACACAGAAAAGAGACCAGCAGTAGAACCAGTCCCAACAGATGTAGCGCCAAATCCGGTACGCCGGGTGACGCGCAAACGATTCTCCGCCCTGGAAAGGCTTGCCTTCTGGACATTCCAGATAGGGGCCGTGGGAGGTGTGGGTGGGGTCATCACCATCACCCTCACAAGCGGCTCGCCCAGTTGGGATATCATCGTCATCGCGGCCTGTGCGATGGCATGTACACTGATCCTTGCCACTAAATTGCGCTGGGCAGCGGCGGTCGCCTCCTTGCTGGGAGCATTCAATCTCTACCTGACCCTCACCGAACCCTTCGTCATCGAGAGCCTGGCGAACCCTAAAGGTCCCAATGGTGGGCTGGGCCACTTTATCATGGATGTACTCGTCGTGGCGTGTACAATTATTGCCCTGGGAGCCAGTGTGGCAGCGACGGTGCAGAATTATCGCAACTACCATGAAGGCAGTCGGTCGGCTCCACGCTGGCTTCCGGCAGCCTTGAGCGTTGTCTCAGGAATGGTCATTGGTGCCGTTTTCATCGGGGTGCTGGCGCAACCGGCAGCCTTCAGCCAGACAACTTACACCAATGGCGTAGCAACCGTACACCTGGGTGCTGGCAATTTTCTCCAATCATCTGTCACCATTGCCAAAGGCTCCAAACTCTTGCTGGTGGACAATACTACCTCTATGCATGATCTGTTCAATGGAAGTTGGGAGAATGGGTCGCCCGCGATCGCGGCGGAGTCAGGCGCACCAGTAATCAACAACGTGCGATTGCAAGGTACCAGCGTCGCAATTGGCCCATTCACAACGGCAGGCACCTATCACCTTTTATGCTTGAAGCACCGTGGGATGAATCTCACCATTATTGTCCACTAGCGTCTTGAGGCTGCTAATCACAGGAGGACGGGCGTCCGTCCTCCTCTTATGCGGAGATGTCGGCCAATCCCTTCGTGTGCGTCCATCCTCCCAGTAGGCTATGATCAACAATGTGATAAACTGGACAGAGATGGCCTTTCTTTTCCATACATGTTGTTTGCGCATAAGGAGAACGAGCAATGAGCAGCACAACACTTCCTTTGCAGCCTGTAGATGAAGTTCAGATCACGACCATTATGGATAACAGCTTCGACATGCTGATGACCAGCACGGAGGTTGCGAAACGCGCTCGCCTCGGCCCCAACCCGTTTGAGCGTCCGCTGCCCATCGCGGAGCATGGCTTCTCCGTCCTGCTCCATGTCAGGCAAGGGGAGAGAAAAGGGGTGGTCATGTTCGATACAGGTCTTAATCCGCAACATCTCCTGTATAATCTCGATGCATTGGAAGTACGGGCGACAAATATACAGGCCGTTATCCTCAGCCACGGACATGCCGATCATGCAATGGGACTGCTCGGACTGGCACAACGTATGGGAAACCGCCACCTTCCGTTGATCCTCCATCCCGAAGCGTATGTGGAACGCAAGATAGTATTTCCCAATGGTGAGGAAAGCCATATACCTCCACCGCGCAAAGCAGACCTTGAACGGGAGAATATCCACATCATTGAAGAGGTTGGGCCGTCAATGCTGGTAGAGAACATGATTCTTGTCTCCGGTGAGGTTGCGCGTACAACAACGTTCGAGCATGGTTTCCCCATTCACTATGCCCTGCGCTCGCATGGCTGGGAGCCTGATCCGCTCATCCACGATGACCAGTGTGCAATCATCCACGTTCGCGATAAAGGGCTGGTAATCATCACCGGTTGCGGACACTCCGGCATCATCAACATTGTGCGCAATGCCCAGGCCCTGACCGGTATCACAAGCGTCTACGCCATCATGGGCGGCTTCCACCTGAACGGCCCGCTCTTTGAGCCAATCATTCCCGCGACCATTGCCGCACTGCAAGAAATCAATCCCCGCTATCTCGTCCCCGGCCACTGTACCGGCTGGGTCGCCACCCATCAAATTGCCCGCGCCTTGCCCGATGCCTTCATTGCCAATAGCGTTGGGACAACGCTGCTATTGTAAAGACTGACTTCCTGGCAAATGCTTGATGGGGTAAGCGTCAGTCAATTTTTTGCAACGAGGCACAGCGGGACAGCAGATAAGCTCACTCGTTCTGCACCGCGCTCAGGACTTCGGCGGCCAGGCGTTCCATCTGTTGGGCCTCGTCGAAGAGCGGATGGAATTGGATCAATTCGGCTCCCGCTTCCGCGACCTCGTGTAGACCTGCTATACAGGCTGAGGGCGGACCGTAGACCGCTACAGCTATCATGTCAGCAGATCCATAGATCTGTTTAAGTCCGGCTTCAACGCGTTCGCGGGCGCGGGTTGCGTCGTCGTCAATGACGATGTAGATACGTTTAGCGATCTGAAAGGTGGAGGCGTCCCGCTCTGCTTCTGTCAGCGCCGCACGCAACACCTGAACCTGTTGAGCGAACTGTGCAGTGGTCGAGCTGCCAGCCCCAAAGAAGCCATTCCCGTATTGCACCGCACGACGCACCGCTGCCGGGTGATTGCCACCGAGCCACAGCGGCGGGTACGGTTTCTGGAAAGGTTTGGGTTCGACTGCCGCGCCATCGAGCTGCCAGAAGCGACCCTCGAAAGTGACGCGAGTCTCTGTCCAGCAGTCCTTCATCAACCGCAGCCCTTCTGTGAAGCGAGTGATGAGGTGCGCTGGATCAACCTCGAATGCGGAGAACATCCTGCCTCTGCCGCCAGTTCCCACGCCGACCTCCACGCGCCCACGACTAAGCTGATCGAGCGTGCTGATACTTTTGGCAAGGTGGACTGGATTGTGTAATGGGCTGACGAAAACGGCACATCCCAGTCGCAGTCGCTCTGTGCAAGCGGCAGCAAAAGTCATCAGTTCGAGCGGAGCCAGGGTCGGTGCGGGACCAAGCACGGATTCTTGCGCCCAGGCACTGTGAAAGCCGAGACTCTCGGCTCTACTCAGGTAGTCGCGCAACCAGACCGGGTCGAATGTACCGTCAGGGAAGCGTTGAGGGATGGAGATAGCGAAACGCATAAGAGTCTCCCAATTGCATCTTCTTTTTTCTTAAACTGAGTGATCACATCATCTGTGAACAATGCGTTCAGCATAGCCTTCATGAGTGAGTCTGTCAAGAGGCTCAAACTGGCCGGGTCTCCGTCATCTTTTTGTAACCAGCTTCGGTCGGCAAGCAGGCGTTCATTTTCATTGTTGGGAGTAATATGCATGCAACCGGTACAACATGGCTCAGAGAGCCATGTTGTACCGGTTGCATGCCGTTTGTCAGACGACTATAATAATTTGGCAATGGCCGACGGTATCCGTTTATCAAGGTGAAACGTTTTACTTTCAACATCGCCATGCCTTAAAAGGAGAAATCTCTATGAACGTGTGGCTCTTTCTCTTGCTATTGTGTGGGCTGCTGATTGCCGCTGTTCTTGTCCTGTTCTGGCATCCTCAGCGTTCCCAGACAAAAGAGCGCACACCCACGAATCGTCAACGCACTAACATCATTTTTCGCGATGATGAGCGGTACTGGTATGGAGGCGTCTTTTATAACAATCCCGACGACCCCGCGATATTTGTTCCAAAGCGATTCGGCCTGGGGTGGACTGTGAATCTCGGCAATCCCAAAGGCAAGCTCTTCATAATCGTAATGCTGCTGTTGCCTGTGGTGCTGCTTATCCTTAACATCCTCATCTCTGGCACGGTACCTATTGGCTGCCACACGTTTGGATGCACCCCATAGCCATAAAAAATGACCGGAGAGTTTAAATTTGCTTGACGCATTTCCACTTGTTGCTCTACAATATATCCAATAAAAAAGATTGTTTATCAAAGGGGGAGATGGGTATGGCAAACCGCGTCGGGCAACAATTTGGGCATTATCAACTTACCAGATTATTGGGCAAAGGGGGGTTCGCGGAAGTCTATCTTGGCAGACACATTTATCTCGGCAGCGAGGCGGCAATCAAAGTAATACTCAATGAATCTACTGACAAAGAGCTATTTCTTACCGAAGGGCGTACCCTTGTGCGGCTCATCCACCCTCATATCGTGCGTCTGCTCGACTTTGGCATCGAGAATAATATTCCATATTTCGTGATGGACTACGCGCCCAATGGCTCGTTGCGTGAAAAACATCCTCACGGAACGCGCCTACCGCTTGCTACTATTGTTACTTACGTCAATCAGGCATCGGAAGCTCTGCAATACGCCCACAACCAGAAATCGATTCACCGCGACGTGAAACCAGAGAACATGCTGCTAAACCACAACAACGAAATTG
>DATGJV010000027.1:0-4517 GCA_035295005.1 Ktedonobacteraceae bacterium
AGTTGCCGAGTATTCCATTGACGAACGAACCATACTGGTCTGAGTATAGCACCGCCCAATTTACGGGTTGGCCTGACCCCGGCCACCAATATGCGGTACCGTCGCCGTTTATGGCCCCGGATAGCGAAATCGTCCTGTTGAACCTGCAACGCGCCAGTTAAGGGTATGCAATGGTGGTATTGCTGCATGCAGCAATACCACCTCCCTGGCCCCTGAAAGGGATGCAACATGCGTCATCTGCTCCGTCGAATTAGTTTTTATATTGTCGCGCTCTGGACGGCGGCGACCCTGAATTTCCTTATCCCGCGCCTGGCTCCGGGCAATCCTGCTGAGTCTGTGTTGGCGCGGCTGAAAGGGAAAATTGCGCCGCAATCGCTGCATGCTCTGGAGATTGCCTTTGGGGTGAATCATGACCCATTGTGGTCACAGTACCTCCAATATATGAACAATCTCCTGCATGGTCAACTTGGCATCTCGGTCACGTACTATCCCACGCCCGTCTCTTCGGTGATCGGGCAGGAGATTCCCTGGACGCTCTTCCTCGTAGGAATTTCGCTTGTGATTAGTTTTGTGATTGGAACGCTCTTTGGTGTGGTCGTTGCATGGAGGCGTAATACTGGCCTGGACTCGATATTTTCGCCGCTCTTTACGTTTCTTTCCGCAATCCCATATTTCTGGTTAGCCCTCGTGCTGCTTTACGTGCTGGGCTATCTCTTTGGCTGGTTTCCCATCAATGGCGGCTACGATGTTAACGCAACCACGCCGGGTTGGAGCCCTGATTTCATATCCAGCGCCATTTATTATGGTATTTTGCCCGCGTTTACTATCGTGATCAGCTCTATTGCTGGCTGGCTGCTCGGTATGCGCAATACCATGATTACCACGCTTTCAGAAGATTATGTGCTGATGGCGGAGGCGAAAGGACTTTCCCAGCGCCGCATTATGCTGATGTACGCCGCACGAAACGCCATTCTGCCCAATATTACAAGCTTCGCGCTCTCGCTGGGCTTCGTCGTGAGCGGTGCATTGCTGACGGAAATTGTCTTTTCGTATCCCGGTGTGGGTTATGCGCTCTATCAAGCCGCCGAAAACCTGGATTACCCGTTGTTGCAAGGACTCTTCCTGATTATTGCCATCGCCGTGCTGGCAGCGAACTTTCTGGCAGATATGTTATATGTTGCACTCGATCCTCGTGTGCGCCTGGAAAGGAATTAACCATCATGAGCCTTCCCTCGCATGAGGTGAGTATCCCTTCGCCCGAACTGAGTTTGACTACTCCCAAAATACACCGCCTGAGCGATCTCTGGCGTATGGTTACGGTGAATCGCAAGGTGAGCTTTGGCCTCGGCATCCTCATATTTTTCACGCTGGTTGCTATCTTCGGGCCAATTATCCTGACAAAGGACCCCAACGCATTCAGTACGGATATTCTTTCGCCGCCGTCAGCGACGCACTGGCTGGGTACAACGCAGACGGGGCAGGATGTCTTCACGCAGGTCGTGGTAGGGACGCGAGTCTCGCTCATCCTGGGTTTTGTGACTGGTCTGGTAGCAACGCTCATCTCAGTCATTGTTGGCTTGACCGGCGGCTACTTAGGCGGTTGGGTTGATGATGTCCTCTCCCTCTTCTCAAACGTCTTTCTGGTGTTGCCTGGCCTTCCGCTGGCAATTGTGCTGGCGGCATTTCTGCCCTATCGAGGACCGCTCACAGTGGGCTTTGTCACAGTCATTACCGGTTGGTCGTGGGGAGCGCGTGTACTGCGTTCGCAGACGCTTTCAATGCGCAGCCGCGAATTTGTGGAAGCGGCGAAGGCGAGCGGTGAAACATCGTGGCGCATCATTTTCTTTGAAATCTTTCCCAATGAAATTGCGCTGGTAGCGGCGGAATTATTAGGTACCATTGTCTATGCCGTTCTCGCCGAGACGGGGTTGGAATACCTGGGTCTGGGTGATGTGACGAACACCAGCTGGGGAACGATGTTTTACTGGGCGGGCAATAATGATGCTATACTGCTAGGAGCGTGGTGGTGGATACTGGCCCCTGGCCTGTGCGTTGCCATACTGGGTGCCGGACTGGCCTTCATCAACTTTGGCATAGATGAAATCGCCAATCCGCGTCTGCGCAAGGAGCGACCACCTAAGTTTGCGAAGCTCAAAAAAGCCCGAAAGGCGGTGGCGGAATGACCATGTATGAACTGAACAGCGCCGAGACCAGCACAAAGCACACATCCAATGTGCTATTGGAAATCAAGCATATCAGCGTAGACTACTATGCCGCCAGTGGCAATGTCCACGCTCTTAACGATGTGAATATCACGCTGGAGCGCGGGCAGATTCTTGGTCTTGTTGGCGAGAGTGGCAGTGGCAAATCTACCCTGGCCTATGCCATCACTCGCCTGTTGCATCCACCGGCAGTCATTACCGATGGCGAGATTCTGTATTATCCGCGCTCCGACCGAGATGAGCAGCAACCGCGTAAAAAAGTCGTGCATAGCTGGCAACAATCAGCTACAGAAACGGAACCGCCCTCGGTAGATATACTCCAGTTGACACCCGCACAATTGCGTGCGTTTCGCTGGAATGAACTTTCCATCGTCTTCCAGAGTGCGATGAACGCGCTCAATCCTGTTATGACGATTGGGACGCAAATTCAAGATGTGCTGCGCACGCACCGGCCAAAGATGGGGCCAGACTCGCGCAAACAACGGGCTCTCGAATTGTTGCGCCTCGTCGGTATCGCGCCAGACCGTATTCGCAGCTATCCCCACGAATTGAGCGGCGGTATGCGCCAACGCGCCATTATCGCCATCGCGCTTGCACTCTCGCCTGAACTGATTATCCTCGATGAACCGACCACGGCGCTGGATGTGGTGGTGCAACGCGAGATTCTCACCGAAATCATGCGTCTGCGCGAGCAACTCGGTTTCTCTGTCATCTTTATTACGCATGATCTCTCACTCCTGCTGGAAATGGCCGATACTATCGCAGTCATGTATGCCGGGCGTGTGGTTGAGAAAGCGACAAGCCAGGAATTGCGTAGCCGACCGTGCCATCCCTACAGCTATGGCCTCTTGAACTCGTTTCCTACAATACACGGGCCGCGCCGCCGCATGACAGGCATACCAGGGTCGCCTCCAGACCTGCGAGCGATACCATCGGGCTGCGCTTTTCATCCACGTTGCCCCTGTGCCTTCGACGCCTGTTCCTCTGTATTTCCAGCGTTGTTGCCGGTTTCTACAGGAATGGATTCGCGCCGGGTTGCCTGTCATCTCTACGACTCCCATTTGGGCGACGGGGAGCCGCCGGCGAATGAGGAGTTTGCCGCGAGATACGAAGACAAGTACGAGGCTATGCAGAAAGCGAGGTCGTCAAATGAACAGTAATAATGGGACGTTGCCAGATGCTCTGGCAGCCAATGGTGGAACAACAAACGCCATTCTGGAAGCTGAGCATTTGCGCAAGTACTTTCCCATACGCCAGTTGACGCTCTTCGGCAAACAACTCGCGGTACACGCCGTTGAAGATAATTCGCTGGCCCTCTATCCCGGTCGCGCTCTGGCGCTGGTGGGAGAAAGCGGCAGTGGCAAAACTACAATGGCGCGTATGCTGGCGCGTCTCTACGAACCAACCGCGGGAACCATCAAATTTCGCGGTGAGCCTGTCAATACACGGAGCAGCGCGAATTTGCGCACGTACCGCCGTCATGTCCAGATTGTCTTTCAGGACCCATTTTCTTCGCTTAACCCCGTCCATGATGTACGTTATCACCTGAGCCGTCCCTTACGTTTGCACGGCCATGTGCGTAACGCGGCTGACGAGCGAGCGCAGATACTGGCTCTGCTCAATCGTGTCAGTCTGAGTCCAGCCGAGCAATTCATCTCCAAGTACCCGCACCAGTTGAGCGGGGGGCAACGCCAGCGCGTCGCTATCGCCCGTGCCTTAGCGGCGCGACCAGAGGTTTTACTGGCTGATGAACCCGTGTCCATGCTCGATGTCTCCATTCGTCTTGACATGCTCAATCTCTTGTTGCGTCTCAAGGACGAAGAACAACTGGCCTTACTTTTCATCACGCACGATATTGCCAGCGCCCGTTATTTTGCCGAAGATACGCTGGTTATGTATGCCGGTCAAACGGTCGAAGGTGGCCCCAGCGAAGAGGTGATCCAGCAGCCCAAACATCCCTACACGCAACTGCTCATCTCCGCGGCTCCTGACCCTGATCGCCCATCGCTTAATGAGCGCGATAAAACAGTCGCGGCCCGTGGTGAAATTCCCAGCCTCATCACCCCGCCAACTGGTTGCCGTTTCCACCCACGCTGCCCGCACGCCATGCCCGTCTGTCGCGAACGTTTTCCCGGACGCACCGACCTCGGCGGCGGCCACTGGACGAACTGCTTCCTCTACGGCGATGGGGGCACACAACCCAAAAACATAACAATAACGAACGATGCAAAACAAAATACTCTGGAAACCCCGTAGGGGCCGATTGATCGTGCCCACCGCCGATGTATCGGCTCT
>DATGJV010000028.1:0-4662 GCA_035295005.1 Ktedonobacteraceae bacterium
CGAGGCCGCATTTAAGCCTACAACAGCAACTTGCACGCCGCGGCGCTGCAAGTGACGTACTCCTTCATGCCAATCACGAGAATTCGATGGTGTAATTACAATTGCTACTGTATTTCTACCGAAGTGGAGTGCATCCAGAGCCAACGCCTCTTTGAGGTCAGGGCCAGAGCCGGATTCGACCACTGCGAGCAGTTCAAGGACACGCTCAATCTGCCTGTCGCCACGGTCAAGTGAAAGCATCTCCCGTTGCTGCGCATTGGCGATCAAACCCACCGACAAATCTTGCCGCAGCAAGTAGGTGGCAATCGTGGCAGCAATGGTGACCCCGTACTCCTCGGTTGACTCTTCGCCTTCGCCTGCCTGCACATCTTCATGCAAATCAAGAAAAATCCAGGCATCAACCGCCGGGTCAAGGTCAAATTCCTTCACCATTAACTTATTATAATGCGCACTGGAACGCCAGTGTATCCGGCTCAGGGCATCACCGGGCAGGTAATCACGAATAGCTGTTGCATTCGTGGTTGCCTGCAATGCACGGCGCGAACTGCGTCCGCGTCCGGGCAAACCGCCGGTGAAGAGCGCAAAGCCCGTTATCGGTAAGACATGGGGCAAGACCAACAATTCATGCGAACCTGTCAGGAAAATACGGCGACGGAACAACCCGAACGGATCGCCACTGGTTGCCGTAACCGGCCCAAGTTGGAAACGCCCGCGCTGGCGACACATGGTACGCGCACGCCACATGGCACGCTTCCGCCCACCCATGCTCGCAACATAGCCGGCGCGGTGTCCTGGCAACGTCGAGCCATCGGCAACCTGTACCCACAATTTGGGCATCACGCTGGTGTTGTCCAGCATGAGGCGCTCTTCAAATGTCTCTCCCACCTGTACGCGCCCACTGGTGGTTGTGCGGCGGAAAATGATCTTGCGCAAGCTGTAACGCGCCCACAACCAGGATAGCACAAACAATGTAAGCAACACATAACTCAATAAGTAGAGGTCTTTCCAACCACTACTGATCGAGAAAAAAAACAGGATAGCAATAAGTAAGATTACTTGCCAGGGTCGCATAGCCTAGCGCCCCTTTCCACCACCAACCCATGCCCCAGGCACAGGCACATTTTGTAAGATTTCCTCCAGGATGGCGGTAGAGGTAATGTTGCGCACACGCGCCGCCGGCGTCACGATGATACGATGTGCCAGCGTCGGGCGAGCCAGTAGTTTGACATCATCAGGAATGACATAGTTGCGCCCACGCATTGCTGCCAGCGCCTGGGTGGCACGAAACAGCGCCAACGAGCCACGCGGGCTTGCCCCAAGATAAATATTGGGATGGTTGCGTGTGGCATTGGCAATAGCCACAATATATTCACGAATCGTTGGGTCAACATGGATTGCACGCACCTGCTGCTGGATATTTACCAGTTCCTCCGCATTCATAATCTGCGCGAGATCTTCCAACGGATGGTGGTGCTGGTGCGTATCCAGAATATTCATCTCGTCGGATGCTTTGGGATAGCCGAGGCTGATGTTCATCATGAAACGGTCAAGTTGTGCCTCCGGCAAAGGAAATGTCCCTTCGTACTCGATGGGATTCTGCGTTGCCATGACCATAAAGGGTTCGGGGAGGCGATATGATGCACCGTCAACCGTAATTTGTGCCTCCTCCATTGCCTCTAACAGGGCAGACTGCGTTTTCGGCGTAGCGCGGTTGATTTCATCGGCGAGAACAATCTGGGCCATAACCGGCCCAGGACGATACTCGAAATTGCCTGTTTTCTGATTATAGATAGAAACACCTGTCACATCGCTGGGCAACAGGTCAGGGGTAAATTGAATACGCTTAAATGAGCATCCAATAGAGCGGGCAATAGCTTTAGTGAGAACGGTTTTGCCAACACCGGGAACATCTTCAATTAATACGTGTCCATGACAGATGACGGCAATGAGACTAAAGGCGACTGGTTCAGCCTTCCCAACAATCACTCGTTCGACATTGCCTACGACTCGTTGTACCGCGGAAGCTAAATCTTGTACCGACTGCATTCTTTACATCTCCCCCAATTCAGTTTGAGGTTTCACTGTTTCTTACAAACACGATGATTATCTCATAGTGTATCACGTTTAAAGGAAAGCATAAAGGATTACGGAAAAGAAGCCACTATCCTCTTTACTTTACTACGTTAAAATACGTCCTTTTGTTGCGCTATATTCTCAAGTATAGATATTTTAGCTGAATGTTTGCTGAAAAGCATCTCGAATATTCCATACTACACACATGGGGGCTATGCTCAAACGGCTAATTATGCTATTATGGTGCCATGAACCATGAGAGCCAGGGCGATAAAAATGATATGCAGGAATTGAGGGCAACTGTACACGGCAGAGTGCAGGGGGTCGGGTTTCGCTACTATGTGGTAGAACGTGCCGCCGCACTTGGGTTGCGCGGTTACGCACGCAATCAGCGCAATGGTGACGTAGAAGTGCTGGCTCAGGGACCACACCCTGCCCTCGAACGCCTCCTCACGCTTCTGCGGCAAGGGCCCCCGGCGGCTTCCGTACAGGACGTACAAATTACATGGAGGCAACCAACTGAACACATCCGCGGATTTCATGTCCGCTGGTAAATGCATAGACTCTATGCTATAAAACGTCGTATGCGTTATATGCGCAAAGAGGAACAAAGATGATTGATCGCGAAACAGTAAAAAAAGTAGCCAAATTAGCCCGGTTGGGCATGACCGAAGAAGACATAGATGTGTTTGGGAGTCAGCTCTCCGTTATCCTGGAGAACATCGCCATCTTGCGCGAACCCGATGTCAGCAATGTCTCACCAACCAGCCACGCCTCGCGCCTGAATAATGTGATGCGGGCCGATATTCCGCAGCCGTCATATCCGCCAGAACTACTACTGGAGAATGCTCCCGCGCAGGAAGATAACTGTCTCAAAGTGCGTGCGGTGTTGGAGGGAGAAGGTTAGACCATGACAACTAGAACAGAACTATATGAACTTACCATTACCGAGGCCGCCGATATGTTGCGGCGGCATGAGGTTTCGTCGGTCGAGCTGACACGCGCTCACCTTGACCGCATCCGCGAGGTGGAACCAAAGGTTCGCGCCTTTACACTCGTCACCGACGATATCGCCCTGAAACAGGCAGAGGAGGCCGACCGTCGCTTCCAGAGCGGCGCGACTGTCTCGCCATTGACAGGGATTCCCCTCGCCATCAAAGATGTTATCTGTACAAAGGGCGTAACCACGACGTGCGGTTCGCGCATGCTGGAAAACTTCAAGCCGCCTTACGACGCGACGGTGATGGAACGCTTGAACGCGGCGGGTGCGGTAATGCTGGGCAAGACGAATATGGACGAGTTCGCGATGGGTTCGTCCACGGAACATTCGGCCTTTTTCACAACACACAATCCCTGGGACCTTGAACGCGCCCCCGGCGGCAGTAGTGGCGGCTCGGCGGCAGCAGTCGCGGCTGGCATGGCTATGGGAGCCTATGGCAGCGATACAGGCGGCTCAATTCGCCAACCGGCCTCGCTCTGTAATGTCGTGGGTCTGAAGCCCACTTACGGACGGGTCTCGCGTTATGGCCTGGTGGCATTCGCCTCCTCGCTCGATCAAATTGGCCCGTTCGCACGCAATGCACGCGATGCGGCACTGTTGTTGCAAGCCATCGCCGGGCCTGATTCACGCGACTCAACCTGCTCCCCTGAGCAAGTTCCCGATTATAGCGCGAAGCTGAACGAAAGCATTAAGGGCATGCGTGTTGGCATACCCGAAGAGTACTGGGTCGAAGGAACACATCCCGGTGTGGTAAAGAATGTGCGCGAAGATATCGAGCGCCTGCGCGAACTGGGCGCGGTAGTTGAGCCAGTCTCGCTGCCGCACTCTAAATACGGCGTCGCTGCATACTACATTATCGCTCCGGCAGAGGCCAGCGCGAACCTTGCCCGTTACGATGGCGTCAAGTATGGCTACTCGTATCGCGATACCGACGACATGTGGGAGGCGCTGGAGAAAACGCGCCAGTTTGGCTTTGGACAGGAGGTCAAACGCCGCATTATGCTCGGCACCTACGCGCTCTCGTCGGGCTACTACGATGCCTATTATAAGCAAGCCGAGAAGGTACGCTCGCTGATAACGCAGGATTTTACCCGCGCCTTTGCGCAGTTTGATATACTGGCAAGTCCCACAACGCCATCGGTGGCATTCAAGCTGGGTGAGATATCCGACCCGTACCAGATGTACTTGCAGGATGTCTTTACCATTCCTGCTAACCTGTCGGGTATCTGCGGCGTCTCTATCCCCGGCGGCTTTAGCGATGGCTTGCCCGTCGGTTTCCAACTGCTGGGTAACTTCTTCGCCGAAGATGTCATTTTGCGCGTCGCCAATGCTTTCGAGCAAGTGACCGATTATCACAAACAATGGCCGAGGGCGCTGGCTGCCGTGTCTTAAAGAGAGAATATGTCATGATTGGAGGTTTTGCCATTGGCAAAACCTCCAATCATGACATATTCTCTTTACCCTATAAATGATGTGAGAAAGCTTCATAAATTTATGAAAAGACGTGTTCTTGCAATTATATTACTCATTATAGGACTCACTATTGCTATTATGACGCCAGTACTAGCGTTTACTCCTGTGGGGGCATC
>DATGJV010000029.1:0-6404 GCA_035295005.1 Ktedonobacteraceae bacterium
CGATATGCGCGATAGCGGATTGCTTCCCTACCTGGTTTTGCTCCAGTCCCAGCAAATGTGCAATAGTGGGGATGACCAGTGCCGGGTCAGAAATCGGGGCCAGTGGAACGAAGCAAACGCCATCTACAAATATATTGAGCAGTTCGTTTGCGACTGCGAGACCCAGGCGGGTTTTACCAATGCCGCCAGTACCGGTGAGTGTGAGGAGACGTACATTCTCACGTTGCAGTAGTGTAGCTGTTGCCGTTACCTCCTGCTCGCGTCCAATCAATGGCGTGATCTGCGCAGGCAGGTTATTGAACTGCTTGAAGGCGTTTCTCAACGGCGGAAAGTCAGCAGGTAGGTCAGCCATGACCAGTTGAAAGATGCGTTTAGGGTCAGGAACGTCTTTGAAGTGGTAGAAGCCCAGCTTCTTCAGGCTCACGCTATCCGGCAGACTATATTCCGCGAGTTCGCTGGTCGTCTCGGAGAGGAGGACTTGCCCTCCATGTGCTATGCTCATAATTTGTGTCGCAAGTTGGATATCCAGGCCAATGTACCCTTTAGAGGAATGCACTGGTTCGCCCGTGTGCAAGCCCATGCGAATACGCACGTCTACACCTTCGGGCCATGCATGAGTAACCAGACCGCGCTGGGCGGCTACCGCTGCCGCGACGGCATCAGTAGCGCGAGCAAACACAAAAAAGAATGCATCCCCTTGCGTGCCTGCTTCGTAGCCGCTCCATTGCTGGAAAACGGTACGCAGAAAATTTCTGTACATGGTAAGTATGTCTGCATAACCATTACCCAATCGTCGGAGGAGCTGCGTTGATCCTTCAATATCTGTGAAGAGAAGCGTCACTGTTCCTGTTGGGGGAGCATCTATAGGCATTTTTTCACCCTGATTGTTACTCTTATCCTGTTCTGCTCTGTTATTGTATGTCAAATTCGGAGATAAAGCAATGAGGAGCGTCATTGTTGAGTAGATGTGAGTTTACAAGAAACAAACCCAGAATCTTTACCAACTTTCAACACGTTCTCAACCGGAAGAACATAGCTTATTGATATCATCGGTCAATTGAGGTAATGAGGATGCCTTCTTGTACATGATAGCGTACAGAAAAAGAGCAAAAACCTATCTTCATTTCCCCATTTTCCGGTATTTCTATTTGTATTGATACAGAGAGAACAGGAGTGATTGGAGGTAACGACCTATGATGCAAAAATGCTATTCCATTCAGCCCATTCGTTTGATGTTGTTCGTCATACTGAGCGGTGCCTTATTATGCGTGGGGTGGACGACACAAGTATCCACTCCGCGAGCTTTTGCCGCGGGGTCTCTTACTCTCGTATTTGACCAGGCGGCTCAGGAATCTGGTGTTCCCTCTTCCATATTGAAAGCCGTGTGCTATATGGAAGGCCGTTTGAGTAATCATGGTGGCAGTCCAAGCATTGATAACGGCTATGGCTGTATGCACCTTGTCAAGAACAGGCAAGGCGATACGCTTGATCGCGCTGCCAGAGAACTAGGCGTAGATGTTGCACGTCTCAAATTAGATATGCCAACCACAATTCGCGGCGGAGCTGTGATTTTACGCGACTATGCACTCCAGCTCTCACGTACTCATCATTTACCTGGTAGTCTGGCTGGCTGGTACGGTGCGATTGCAGCGTATAGTAACGCAACGACGCGCTCAACTGCGCTCCTCTATGCCGACGAGGTCTACAAAATACTGAATCATGGATTCATTGCTCAAGCTGAGACCGGGGAAACGATTACCCTCGCGCCGCAATCGGTGGTACCGGATAAGGCGACTGCTGCTACTATCAAAGGCGGCAATCATTTGCCCTCCGGTTGCTCAAATGATCACAAGGTGGATTATCCTGGAGCAATTGACTGCATACTTAATCCCAGTATTTACGATTGCAACGTGGTCCCGCCCGGCAATCCCTGTACCTATCAGTCCGCGAATCGCCCCTACGATTTTGCCATTGAGCAGGTGGTGATTCATGATATTGAAGGAACTGCCCAGGATGCCCTCAACGTGTTTCAGGATGTGAATAGCGGGGTAAGTGTCCACTATATCGTTGATAGTGATGGCACAGTCTACCAGGTTGTCCATGAAAAAGACATCGCCTATCACGCGGGTAACTTCTGGTACAACGAACACTCGGTGGGTATCGAACACGCCGGGTTTGACGCGACTGGCTGGCAATGGTATAACGCGACCGAGTACCTGGCATCGGCCAAACTGACTGCCTATCTCCTGCAGAAATATCATATCCCACTGGATCGCGGCCATGTAGTTGCGCATGGCACAATTCCCACACCCTTCCTGAGTGTTGGCCCCAATCATGTTGATCCAGGCCCGTACTGGTTGTGGGATTACTATCTTCGGTTGATTCATCAACAGGGGGTACCGTATCCCACCGGTGGGTTCAACAACAACATCATCACCTTGCATCCTCGAACCGACCAGCGCCCGTTTGGCAAGAATGGCACCGAGACACCAGCGAATTTCAATTTCTTTTACTTGTATATCGGTCCCAGTACCTCCTCTGGTTTGATTCCGCAACAGGGCGATGGAACCGATGTAACCGATGTGACCGACAATGTCGAGCCGGGAATGAGTTACTATTACCTGGCAAAAGTCAAAGACCCTGCCGGTACTGGTGACACGATGTACGAAATCTGGTATGGTGAGGAAGACCATGCGCATGATCCAACCCCCAGTTTGTTTGCCAATGCGAAACTTGCATGGCTTGCTGTACCTCCTGACACGGCCTTTGAAGGGCAAGGAACGATAGTTATCTTGACAGCTTCCCATGGCAAGAAAGCCCCAATTTCCGGGAGGCCCACAACAAACGGAACGATGTACTATATTGGGAATGCGCCCAACAACTCGGTCTTTGTCTCTGCCTACACCGTCATTGAAGATGGCACAACCAACCTCTGGTACGAGATTAACTACAATCATCGTCAGGCCTGGGTTCCTGCAAGTGAAGTGACTGTCATGCAGCCGGGCATCCATCTGTAGTGCTGTAAACGTATCAAACCACAGGAAAACGCAAAACTTTTTCCCTGTGGTTTGATACTTCAGTGCATTCCTTGCAGCCACGCCGCCACTCGTTCAGCCTGCTCATGTTCCATCTTGCGAAAGAGTGCAAGGCTTTCCTCAGCGAACGCCTCGGCCTGACGCGCTTCACCGCGCTTCCAGAGTACACGAGCCAGGCCAAAAGCGGTCAAAGCGATTAATTCTTGCTCCTTCTGCTCTCTGGCCTGTTGGGAAGCTTGTTCAAAGACGGTTTGCGCCTCCTGGATGTGTTGCTGTTTCAGGAGGAGTTCGCCCCGGTAGTAGAGGGTCTCACTCATCAGCCAGGTATGCCCGATAGCAGTGGCAACGTCGAGGCTCTCTTGCAGGAATGCCTCCGCTGCGGCATAATTCCCTTGCTCGCTCTTCAATATACCCAGATTTTGTAGAACACAGCCGGTTCGTACCGGGCTACGTATCTTCCGAGCCAGGGTCAGGCTCTCTTGCAGATACGTTTCTGCCTCAGAGAAACGCTGCTGCCGGAGCAAAGCGAAACCCAGTCCCGAGAGAGCGGCGCTACAACGTTGGAGGTGTCCAATGTTACGTGCATAGGTCAATGATTCGCGGTAGGAAACCTCAGCCTGTTGGAAATTCCCATGCCAGGCTTGATGAGCAGCCAGATTCTGCAAGAGTATACTCACCAGTTCCCAGTACTCAAGCTCACGTGCCAGTGCCAGCCCCTGTTGGTGGTAACTGGTTGCCTGAGCATAGTTCCCCAGGCTTACAGCAACCTCACCGAGATTCTTGAGAAAGATACAGGCTTGCTGCTTATAGCCCAGAGCCTGTGAAAGTTGTAATCCCTCAAGCAATACTTGCTCTCCTCGCTGGTAGCGTCCAGCATTGCTCAGCATCTCTCCCCAGTACGCGAGGAGGAGAACCATCAACTCCTCATCTCCGGAGGACTGGACATATTCCCACCCTGTGGCATAGAGTTCGTCTGCCTCATGATATGCTCCCTGGAAGTCAGCAATGCGTCCCAGGTGAAAATAGACGCTGGCGCTGTCAGCGGTGCTAGCATTATGTGGTTGCACGAGGGCCAGGCGTGCCTTTAGCAGATACGGCTTTACAATGGGATACATGCCCCTGCTTGCCAGAAAAGGCGCAAAGGCCGTGATGCCGCGCACCAGTCCATGCCAATTTTTGTGCTGGCAAGCAAGCTGAAATGCGGCAAGAATATTTTCAGACTCGCGTTCCAGTTGTTCGCCGTTCTTGTTCTCGGACTGTACCATGGCTAGAAAGTATGCAACGATACGCTTTTCAGCTTGCAAGTGTGTTCCCTGGGTACGGGCATAATCAACAATTGTCTGATGGAGCGTATAGCGGCCCGATCCTCGACTTTCGAGTAGACCCGAATCACAAAGCGTATCAAGAGTTTCCCCTTCAATATCAGCGATAGCCAGAGCCGCTTCTTCCGAGAACGTGTTTGGCTTTGGAGGCAAACACGCGAGCGCATGCAAGGATTGCCGGTTGTGCTTGTTGAGTGCGTAATCGCTGACACCAATAACCGTTTGCAATGATACAACGGATGAGGATCGTGTCGAAGGGCTGTCGAAAGGATCGCCGGGCTGCGCCAGCTTGAGCCGCTCTTCAGGGTTGCGCAATGTGGCGATTGCTCGTAGCATACGGCCTGGCTGCCGGCTATACGTGTGAACCCGAAGATGGTTTCCCATCAATACTAAAGCAAGAGGCAACCCTCCCACAGCCTGTACAAGGTCAAGCAGAATTTGTTGATCCGAAGCCAACATTTCAGGGGCGAGTTCAACCAGTAAACGTACCCCATCATCCAGGCTTAACTCTTCAACGAGAACCACTCTATTATGGGCGAAGCGCGTGGCAACTTCAGGATGGCGGGTGGTGATCAGGTAGGCGCAATGAGGGCCACCGACCAGAAAAGGCTGGATATCCTGGCTCTGCCAGGCGTCGTCGAGAATGATCAGTACACGCCGTGCATCAATTAGCGAGCGAATAGCTTGAGTCCAGGCAGCGGTATCGGTGAGAAGCTCAGCCTGAGCAGTACTTATGCCAAGTATCGTACCCCAACGGCTCAACACCCTGATGCTATGGGGAGAGGTGCCAAGTGCTGCCCAGAGAATGCCATCGGGAAAATAATCTCGGATGGCAGCATTGTGCGCAAGCTCCGTCGCCAGAGCTGTCTTTCCCACTCCAGGTAGACCGTGCAAAGCTAACATCGTTGAAGGTCCGGTTTCACAGAGAATGTGCTGGAGTCGCTGTAAAAGAGACGCACGCCCGAATAATGCACGCCTCCCTACAACGGGGACGGCAGAATCATAGATTGCCTTCCCGCCCGTGTTGTTCGTCTCTTTGAATGTGCCTTCTGCTTTTTTGAGGTGAGGGACGGGTATTACGCTTGCTGTTTGCAGAGACGGAAGATGAGTGGAAAACGCCTTCGTTGGCGGCAACCCCAGTTCGGCTGCTGGCAAGCCAAAAAGGTCACAGAGCTTAGCGCGAAAAAAAGGGTCAGGGGAGGTTGTTCCCAGTTCCCAGCGGCTGACATTATTGGCGGTTGTTCCAATGAGGTCCGCGACCTCTTGCTGTGACCAGCCGCGGCGCAATCGCTCATCTCGTAATCGTTGGTTCGGTCCTATTCCCCCTTTAACCTTTGGCATAAAGAGTCTCCTGTACGGTACAGAAATAACGCTAACTGTGAAAAATGACGAAAATGATGAATATAAATGTAGTATATGATGTTCTCACTAGCTCTGCCAGTAAGGCATACTTATGTATGTGTGGGTATAGTTCTGTTTCCCAACCCGGTATTTGTATCTCGTTGAAGGAAGGCGTGCCAGATATTTTGTGATGGTGCGCTTATTCCAAAGAATGGAGGCCGTTGTCTGTTTCAGACGAACATCAGTAGGCGCTGTCAGGTGGTGTATTTCGTTTTCAGTGCCGCACAAACGCTTGCAGGATGAGCAAGCAGGCCATGCCGATGACGATGGTCAGCTGCACATTTTTGGTACGCCAGGCTACCAGTATCGCCACGATTCCCGCGATGAGTCTGCTGTTCCCAGGCGAGAGGTCCAACGAGCCTGCGGGGAAGAAGAGGGCAGGTGCAATGAGTGCTGACAACACTGCGACAGGTACAAAGCGCAAGGCTTGCCGTACCAGGGGCGAGACCTGCACCGTGCCCAAAAACAGCATGAAGGACAGACGAATACCCAGGGTCAGTAGTCCGACAATAAGAATTGTTCCCCAGAGCCATTCCACAGGCATAACCATCTCCTTGCTAGCAGTTCTTTGTTTTCTGTATCTCCAGCATCAATCCCACAGCAATGCCAACCAGAGCCGCGACGGCTATCCCAAGCTTTAGCGGCA
>DATGJV010000030.1:0-6827 GCA_035295005.1 Ktedonobacteraceae bacterium
TCTGGACCAAGCGCATCGAGAAAACGGGCCAGGAACGGGGCCAGCGCGGGTACGCTGTAATCCGTGGTCGGTTTGGCGCTATTGCCCGCACCAACGAGGTCGAGTGCGCAGATACGGAACTTCTCGGCAAAGGGGGCCAGATTTAATGACCAGGTGGCAAGCGAGCCACCCAGTCCATGCACGAAGACGAGATGCGGCGCGTTGACTGGCCCGGCAATCAGGCAATGAATCGTTACGCCATCAACATCAACGTCTTTCTCTTCGGCTTCCGCCGACGGCACCGCTTTTGCCTCCTCAGCAGCACGCAGCACATCCTCACGACCGATCATGCCACCGGGTCCTGTACCACCAATGTTTGAGAGGTCAACGCCCAGTTCCTGGGCAAGCCGTCTTGCGGCCGGTGAGGCATTAACCCGTCCACCAGCACTGCCTGGTTCCCGCACAGGTGTACGCGAACCAGCAACCGATGTTCTGGCGGTTGCTCGCGGCCCCGCCAACTGCGCGGCTTTCTGTCGTTTTATCTCGGCATCTTCGCGTATCAATGCCGCTACCTGCTCATCGGTTAATTCCTCGTCCGGTGCCACAATCACTGCGATAGCTGCTCCAACGGCCGCATCCTGTCCTTCTGCTACCTCCAGCCAGCGCAGCACGCCTGTCGCAGGTGCTTCTACCTCATTTGTGGCCTTCTCGCTTTCGATTTCCACAATAGGCTCGCCCTGTTGTACAGCATCGCCCGGATGCTTGAGCCATTCGACAACCAGCCCGGTCTTCATCGCCAATCCCCATTTGGGCATGTTTAAAATAGTTGCCATACTACCGCTCCTCTCTGCTCTATAAAACCCGTAGTCGTTTGTCGAGTTTCACTTAGCCGGTATAAAATGCCTCTCTGAGGCATTTTATACCGGCTAAGTGAAACTCGACAAACGACCAGGTTATCCCATAATTTCCTGAACTGTGGCGACGATGCGTTCAGGGCTGGGGATATAAAACTGTTCCAGGGGTGCGCTGAACGGCACCGGCGTATGAGGCGCAGTGACCAGCTTGATAGGCGCATCGAGTTCTGTGAATCCTTTGTCGGCAACAAGCGCGGCAATATCCGTGGCGGCACTGCAACGTGGGTTATCCTCGTCAACAATCACCAGACGGTGCGTTTTCGCAACCGAATTGAGAATCGTTTCCTCGTCCAGTGGAGACAGGGTACGCGGATCAACAATTTCCACTGAAATGCCGGCGGCTTGCAGTGTATCGGCGGCCTCAAGTGCCTGGTGAACCATACGCGAGATCGCGACAATCGTGACATCCGTCCCTTCGCGCTTGATGTCAGCTTTGCCCAGGGGAATCACATATTCCCCTTCTGGCACCTCACCGCTCATCGCATAGAGCATTTTATTCTCAAAAAATACCACCAGATCATCATCACGGATTGCTGCGGCCAGCAAGCCTTTGGCATCAGCAGGAGTCGAAGGGACAACCGTCTTGATACCAGGTATATGGGTGAATATGGAATAATGACAGCCGGAATGTTGACCGGCTGCGCCCATTCCGGCACCAATCATCGTGCGGATAACCAGTGGGCAACTGGCCTTGCCGCCGAACATATAGCGAAGCTTCGCTCCCTGGTCATAAATCGGATCCATGCAGACGCCGAAGAAGTCCACAAACATCAATTCCGCGATGGGACGCATGCCCGTGGCAGCTGCTCCCACGGCTGCTCCAATGAAACCAGCCTCAGTAATAGGCGTATCGAGTATACGATCTCGCCCAAATTCTTGTACCAGCCCTTTGGTAACGCCGAGTACGCCGCCCCAGGAGTCCTCGTTCTCGAAACCGGCGATAGTAGCTCCACCGGCGACATCCTCGCCCATCAAAATAACACGCGGGTCGCGACGCATCTCCAGGCGCATCGCTTCGTTGATGGCCTGGGCATAGGTTATATGACGAATTGCGACAGCCATTATCTTCTCCTTTAAGGGTACTTTACATAGACATCGGTCAATGTTTCTTCCGGTGCTGGATAGGGAGCGGCCTCGGCAAACCGCCATGCATCATCAATACGTTCCTTGATTTGCGTATCTAGCTCATCCAGTTCCCCGTCGGTAGCAACGCCACGTTGAACCAGGGAACGGCGAAACGACTCGATAGCGTCACGAGCGCGGTAAGAATCTTCCTCTTCTCTGGTACGGTACGTGATCGTATCGCCCACGAAGTGACCATAGTAGCGATAGGTTTTGCATTCAATCAGGCTCGGCCCTTCCCCACGCCGCGCACGAGCTATAGCCTCGCCTGCCGCTTCGTAAACCGCGAAGACATCCAGCCCATCAACGGTCACGCCAGGCATACCGTAGCCAACGGCGCGATCGGCAATGTCGCGGCAACTCATATGATAGCTAACAGGAGTTGACTCAGCGTAGCCATTGTTCTCGGCGACAAAAATCACCGGCAATTTCCAGATGCCAGCTAGATTTAACCCTTCGTGGAAAGTTCCCTGATTCGCCGCACCGTCACCGAAGAAACAGACCGCAACCTGTCCCTTACCATTGAACTTCGCTGTCAGTCCCGCTCCCGCCGCCAGTGGAAAACCACCGCCAACAATGCCATTCGCGCCAAGCATGCCTTTGTGGACATCCGCGATATGCATTGAACCACCCTTCCCACGGCAAGAACCTGCCTCGCGACCAAGCAACTCCGCTACCATTTCACGTACATCTACGCCTTTCGCAATACAATGACCATGACCACGGTGATGACTGGTAATGAAATCGTCATCCGTCAGATGCGAACAAACACCGACAGCTACTGCTTCCTCACCTGCATACAGATGCACAAAACCAGGCACCTTCCCCGCAAGAAACTCCGCTCCGGCCCGCTCCTCAAACGTGCGAATCGTCTGCATTTGTTCGTACATGCGGATCAGATGAGGCTTATCCAGCGTTTGGGTACTGGAAGATACGTTTTGGACTGCCATCGTTGTAACCTCCTCTAAAGAGTTCAAAACGCCAACTGTAACCCTACATCGAACGATGCAGACAGCCGGCATGTGCCGCCGCTTCTAATGCGGCAGAGACATTCACAACATACGGTCCATCGGCAGCGAGGCGAACCTCTGCCACCATTGATGTTGACAATTCAAGCTCGCGCTCACCATCAAGTGCTATCGTGCCAATTCCTGACTGGAAACGCACCACATCACCCACTGCTAACGACCTGTATTCTTTGACGCCAACCCAGCTAATCAGGCCCGGAGCAAGAGGAGCCAGTACTTGATACGCCTGATTATCCCCTGCACCCAGTACAATATGCATACCTGACGGCCCGTTCCTTTCATCAGTGGAGTTCAAAAGTGCGCCGCCAAGCGCGGAGAGGCCGATTGTCGCCGGAACCACACGCGAGAGAACAACTTCGCGTACAACCGACATATCCCACAACGCCCGTGCGCCAACAAAAGGCTGTGAGGAGACAACCACATCCACCAGGGCGCTCTCAACGGCAACATCATTGATGCATACTTCCAGGCGCGGTACCTGTCGAACCGTCCTCTCGTTTGTTATGCCGTGCGCAACGAGGCCAGCAGCCATGCCAGCAATTGTACCTTCTAAAAAGGTGGGAAAGACATTGTTGGTGCCGGTAGAAATAGGGACAAGAGGAACAGAGGCGCATCCCAGGGAAACCGCCCGGTTGGTGCCATCGCCACCAAGTGTAACAATGCAACACGCGCCCAGTTCGACCAGTAATTGCGCCGCATGTGTGGAATCAATGCTAGTACCCGACACTGGCATCGGCAGGGGAGCTGCGCTGAGTTGTAAAGAGGCGCTCTGTAACTCGCTGAGCGCACGAGGCAGGATACCGAAATCGTGTTCGGGCATATACGCTACCCGGCGCACACCCACAGCTTCCAGGCCCAGCAACACACGACGCACTATAGCCGTCTTTTCGTTATTATCGAAAACGGTGCCATGCGCAACCAGCCGACGGATATCGCGCCCTGACGCGGGATTGGCGATAATGCCTACGAGAGGTGAAGACATACCCACGATGCTTTTCTTTATGGCGTACAGGGGACATACTTACACAAAGAACACACTACAAACCAGCGTTTTGTGATAGCTCATCAAGTCTCTCGCCCGGATTTTTTATCAGACAGGTAAACTATACGCAAGAAAGAAAGAAAAGTCAATCCTCGTGATTGCTTCGAGCAGCCAGTGCAAGATTGGGGAAGTTTGCTCCGACCACATGGCTATTACTCCCTCTCCTGAGACACACTTTTCACTTCAATTCTTTATACCCGCGTGATTCCACGCCTTGTTGTCGCCCGGCACATTGTATGTCTGCCAGCACAACATCAGACGTGTAACCGCGCCATCAACCCTTATTGTATGCGAAATGGAGGGAACTATGAAAGTAAAGAACCAGAGGACCCCAAAAAAGATAGCAAACACAAGATGTTTATTCATTTATTCAAAGGAGCTACAGGCTTGAATAGATTTTTCGCAGACGATCCCGAAGAAGAAACCGTCACATTTCAAAGGATAAAGCCCGGTGTACGAGAACGCGCTCAAAGTCGCTCTCATGTACAAAACAAACCGACAAAAAAACTAGCTATGAAAGCAGTTCCGCCGTTCAACGCTGGCTAAAGGAAGCCGATGATTGTTCTTGAGACATCCCGATTGTTCCTGCGCCACCTGACTTTCGATGATCTGGGAGTCCTGATAGCCCTCTACAGCGATCCTGTGGTGATGACGTTTCGAGGTGGCATCCGTTCCCCTGAGCAGACAGCGTCCTACCTGCAAAGCTAACTTGAGGATTATTGCTCCTCTGGCTATTGTTTCTGGGCTGTCGTCCTTCGACAATCCAGCACCTTTATTGGTTTATGTGGTCTTCTTCATCAACCCGATGTGGGAGGAAAGACCGAGGTCGAAGTTGCCTATACGTTTGTCAGAGCATACTGGAATCAAGGATTCGCAACAGAGGCAGCGAGAGCCTGCAAAGACTATGGATTTCAGCACCTTGACAGACATCGCCTCGTTTCTACCATTGATCCTGATAATGTTGCCTCCCAACGAGTCGCGCTCAAAAATGGCATGGTCTATGAGAGAGACTATGTGAACAAGCATGGCAGAACCATGTGGATTTACGCTGTTCATAAGGCATGATGTCTCCTTTTAGCATTGCCACAACCGTTTTTATGTCTCATCTATGATCCATACGTCCGCATCCGTGCAATTTGTCTGACCTGGCGTCCGGGTACTATTTACATTAAGAACTGGTAATCGGCTATATAATATTGTTGCTGTGTCGTAAAATCTATATTGTGCGCCATTGAGTCTGTACGTTACTCCTATTACTTACCACCTTTTCTCCCGTTCTTCAACAACCTGCATCATTTACGGCGGGCAAGGGGCAAGCATGTGTTTATCTGCTGGCGTAGTGCCGACGAGCGGTATAAAGCTCAGCAGATGAGGGCCTACTAGAACAATACCATGCTTGACAACTCCTTTTTTTCACCGCATGGCTGTTCTTTGTGATACCATTACCTTTATGAAAAAGAAACATATTGTTGCGGGGAGCGCAGGATTTCAAAGGCCTACGCCTGCACGTCCAGAATTGGGGCCGGTCATACAATACATGCTTGATCTCACCTGTCAAATGCGACCGAAGCTTTGCCTGCTCGCGACGGCGGGTGGTGACGATCCGGCCTGGATGAGGAATTTTTACGATGCCTGTAGCGGCCAGAACGTTGAACCAGGCCACTTGCAGCTATTCCCTATGCCCAACCATACAGACATAGAGGACTATATCCTGGGACAACACGCCATCTGGGTAGGTGGGGGTTCTGTCGTGAACCTTCTGGCCGTTTGGGAAGCACATGGACTACATCGCATACTTCGACGTGCCTGGAAAGCAGGAGTAGTTCTCGGGGGAATTAGCGCCGGTGCCATCTGTTGGAGTGCAGGCGGAACAACCGACTCGTATGGTCCAGAGCTACGGCCAGTCGTCAATAAACATAACCTACTGCCCTACTCTATGAGTGTTCACTACGACAGTGAGGAGCAACGCAAACCTTTATTCCAGGAATTAATCGGAAACGGTATGCTACCTGAAGGCTACGCGACAGATGATGGAGTAGCATTGCATTTCGTGGATGAGAAACTATATAAAGCGGTATCACAGGAAGCGGGCAAGGGAGCTTACCACGTCTATCTTTCTGAATCTGGGCAAGTTATTGAAGACAAAATAGAACCTGAGGTATTGACGGTTTCTTAGCCCACAAATGCAGCGCAATACTTACAAAGAATGGAGTGTTGCGAACGCTGGCTGATGAGTCTGGTGTCGAGTTTTTCAACAGGCTGCAATATTGTTCGACAACTTGCCTGTATGACTCTCTATCCCCCTAAATCCCGAAGTGACGCAGTAGAGCTTGCGTGATGAGCGTCGTAGCAACTGGATTCCCAATTTGAGTAGCGGCGGCAGTCAAGGAATGGGCTTCCATATCTCGAACCAGGTCATTGAAGGATCTATCTTCGCGGTGCCACCTTCAGCAAGGATTGAAAACGCCGCTACCGCGTCACCTGGCCAGGGATCACGCAATGTTTCTTTCGCGGCAGCCAGAGATTCCAATTCAGCCACTCCTTGCGAAAAAGACAGTTTAAAAAGGAAGCCATCGCGGATTTTTTCAGGGAAGGCTATCGGGGGAATAGGAAAAGCGGGGTATTCTCTGATCATATTTGGGGTGATATGCGCGAAGCTGCCATGAAGTGCAAGGTAGCCTCATAGCTCTTCCAGGAAAGGATGTCCCCTTCTTCTTATCACGCCGCTTCCCACTTGCATTT